>NZ_BAABFR010000085.1:0-23550 GCF_039541155.1 Tsukamurella soli | reverse complement strand
CACCGTGGCCGGTGCGGGCCTGACCGGCATCGAGACCGCTGCGGAGGTGGCGGCCGCGCGGCCCGATCTGGCGGTGCGCCTGGTCGGTCCCGAGCTGGGGGCCAGCCTCTCGGACAGCGGCCGGGCGCGCGCGGCGCGCGGACTCGCCGAGCTGGGGGTCGAGATCGTGCGCGATACCGTCGAACCGGCGCGGTCCGAGGCGGATCTGGTGCTGTGGGCGGTCGCCTCCGCGGTCCCGGACCTGGCTGCGCGCAGCGGTTTCGAGGTCGACGGCGCCGGGCGCGTGCTGGTCGACGCGCATCTGCGCAGCGTGCGCGACCCACGGGTGTTCGCCGCCGGTGACGGTGCCGCGGTGCCGGGCACCCGAATGAGCTGCCAGGCCGCGATGCCGCAGGGGGCCTACGTCGGCGGCGCGGTCGCCCGCGAGGCCACCGGACGTCCACTGCCGAGGCCGTTCTCGATGAGCTTCACCGGACAGTGCGTGAGCCTGGGTCGGCGCGACGGCGTGATCCAGCTATGCCGCCGCGACGACTCGCCCACCCGGCTGCGCCTGGCGGGCCACGGCGCCGCAGTGGTGAAGGAACAGGTCTGCCGTGCAACGGTTCTCGGTGCGCGGACCGCCGTCTACGCATGGCTGCCGGGGAAGCGGTGACGGAATCGGCGGCGCCACAGGCCGAATCGCTGTTCGTCGACCATCGTCCCTTGCTGTTCTCCATCGCGTACGAGATCCTCGGCTCCGTGACCGACGCCGAGGACGTGCTCCAGGAGAGCTACATCCGTTGGTGCGCAGTGGATCCTGCGGAGATCGGTAACCCGCGGGCCTACCTGGCGAGCATCGTCACCCGGCAGTCGCTGAACGCGCTGCGCGCGGCGGCGCGTCGCCGTGAGGAGTACGTCGGGCCGTGGCTGCCCGAGCCGCTCGCCACCGGCGGCGGGCCCGACGGTGCCGCGCACGTCCTGGCGGGCGAGGCTGTCACCACCGCGATGCTGCTGGTGCTCGAGTCGCTCACGCCCACGGACCGCGCCGTGTTCGTGCTGCGGGAGGTCTTCGACTTCGGTTACTCGGAGATCGCTGCGGCGGTGGACAAGTCGGCAGCAGCTGTGCGACAGATCAACCATCGCGCGCGCGGGCATGTGCATGCCCGCCGGCAGGCCGCGGTCGCGACACCCGACGAGGCGCAGGCCGCGGCGGATCGGTTCTTCGCCGCGGTCACGACCGGGGATCTACAGGCGCTGATGGACGTCCTGGCGCCGGATGTCGTATCGCTCGCGGACGGCGGGGGAGTGGTACAGGCGGCCCGTCGGCCGGTGCGCGGCGCCGATCGGGTCGCGCGGCTGATGCTGGGGCTGGTGCGCACGACCGAGGGCGCGCTGGTGGTGCGGCCCGCAGTGTTCAACGGCATGCCGGCCGTGGTCGTGGACTGGGGCGCGGTGCGGTACGTGCTCTGTGTGGAGGTGCGCGGGGGGAGCATCACGGCGATCTACGTGATCGGTAACCCCGCCAAGGTGTCCCACATCACCGGTCGAACACGGTGACGTCGAAGAAGTAGCGGGACGCGCGGTAGACGTGCCGCCCCAACTCGACGGCACGTCCGGCGTCGTCGAACGCCACGCGCTGCATGGTCAGCACGGCGTCGCCGGGTTCGCCGCCGAGCAGCGCGGCCTCGTCGTCGGTCGCCAGCCGCGCCCCGATCCGCTGGCGCGCCAACCGGATCGTCAGCCCCCGGCCGCGGAGGCACTGATAGAAGCCCTTGCGCTCGAGCTCGTCGGGCGCCGGCGCGAACTCGGCCGGCACGTGGTTGGTGAGGATCGCGATCGGTTCGTCGTCGGCGCTGCGCAGTCGCCGCATCGACACCACCTGGGCGTCGTGCTCGACGCCGAGCTCGTCGGCGATCTCCTCCTCCGGCCGGCCGAGGCGGTAGTCCAGAAGTGCCGTCGACGGTGCCCGCCCGGAGGCGGCCAGGTCCTCGAACAGGCTCGTCAGCTCGACGGGCCGGTGGATCTCGTTGCGAACCACCTGAGTACCGACACCGCGCTTACGGACCAGCAGGCCCTTGTCTACGAGCGCCTGGATCGCCTGCCGTGCCGTCGGACGTGACAGGCTGAGTCGTTTGGCGAGGTCGATCTCGTTCTCGATCCGATCGCCGGGGTTGAGGCTGCCGTCCAGAATGGACCGCTCTATTGCCTGCGCCAGCTGGTAGTACAGCGGAATGGGGCTCGAGCGGTCGAGTTCCACATCGACAGGCGTGGTTGCCATGAGGGCCATGCTAGGCCACCGGACCAGGTAGGGGCGCTATGTATCCCGCGTATGTCTGCACAAGTCCCGTGCGCATCCGATGGGTCTCCTGCGGCTAGGACGGCGAGTAGACGATCGAAACTATGTCAGTACAAAGTCTGCTCCGTGAGTATAGCGTCGATCCGTGGCGCGGTCTATCTGGTGGCGCGTGAGGGAAACCTGCTGGTGAAGGCCGATCATGAAAAGCTTATCCGATCCTGTTACATTGACAGGACAAAGTGGTGTACTGTCGATCCCGTCACAGCCACCACAGCCGAGCCGCGAAGGACGCAGGGCATGACCTCCATCTCCTCCCCCACACCGTTCGACCTGATCACCATCGGGCGCATCGGGGTGGACATCTACCCGCTCCAGGACGGCGTCGGCCTCGAAGAGGTCGAGACGTTCGGAAAATTCCTCGGTGGCAGCGCGTCGAACGTCGCGGTCGCGGCGGCCCGACACGGGTACTCCGCGGCGGTGATCACCGCCACCGGTAGCGACCCGTTCGGCAACTACCTGCACCAGGAGCTGCGTCGGCTGGGTGTCGACGACCGCTACGTCGGGACGAATCCCGCCTACAACACGCCGGTCACCTTCTGCGAGATCTTCCCGCCGGACGACTTCCCGCTGTACTTCTACCGCGACCCGGTCGCGCCCGACCTCACCCTCGAGGCCGACTCGCTCGATCTCGACGCGATCCGGGCCGCCCGGATCTTCTGGGCCACCGTCACCGGCCTGTCCCGTGAGCCCAGCCGCGGCGCGCACCACGCGGCCTGGGAGGCGCGCGGGCGGCTTCCCCGCACCGTGCTCGACCTCGACTACCGCCCCATGTTCTGGGAGTCGCCGCAGGTCGCGAGCGTGGAGGTCGGCAAGGCCCTGGAGCACGTCACCGTCGCCATCGGAAATCGTGAGGAGTGCGAAGTCGCGGTGGGCGAGACCGAGCCCGAGCGGGCCGCGGACGCGCTGCTCGAGCGAGGCGTCGAGCTCGCCGTCGTCAAGCAGGGCCCCAAGGGGGTGCTCGCCAAGACCCGCGACGAGCGGGTCGAGGTGGCGCCGTACTTCGTGGACGTGATCAACGGCCTCGGGGCCGGCGACGGCTTCGGCGGCGCCGTGTGTCACGGGCTGTTGTCCGGCTGGTCGCTGGAGCGCATCCTGCGCTTCGCCAACGTCGCCGGCGCCATCGTCGCCTCGCGCCGCGAGTGCTCGACCGCCATGCCGACCACCGACGAGGTGGAGGCCATCGTCAAGGAACTGGACCGCGCGAATGTCTGAACTGCTGAACACCGAGTCCCGCCTCATCCCCGAGGAGGCGTTCGCCGAGTTGCGCGCCAAGCGGCTGCGTGAACCCGACGCGGTGGCAGAGGCCCTCGCGCACCGCGCCCGCCGATCGGTCGTCCGCGGCGACGGTCGCCTGTTCTTCGTGGCCGCCGACCACCCTGCACGGGGCGCACTCGGTGTCGGCTCCGACCCGCTGGCCATGGCGAGCCGGTACGACCTGCTGCAGCGGCTGGCGCTCGCGCTGTCCCGGCCGGGCGTCGACGGCGTCCTGGGCACCCCGGACATCATCGAGGACCTCGCGCTGCTGGGCCTGCTCGACGACAAGCTGGTCGTCGGCTCGATGAACCGCGGCGGCCTGCGCGGCGCCACGTTCGAGATGGACGACCGGTTCACCGCGTACGACGTCGACGCGATGAGCGGGGACGGCCTGGACTTCGCCAAGCTGCTGGTGCGGATCAACCTCGAGGACGCCGGCACCGCGCGCACCATGGAGGAGACGGCCAAGGCGGTCACCGCGGCCGCGGCGGCCCGGCTGCCCATCATGCTGGAGCCCTTCATGAGTCACTGGAACGGCGGGAAGATCGTCAACGACCTCTCCACCGAAGCCGTGATCACCTCCGTTGCGATCGCGGCCGGCCTGGGGGCCACGTCCTCCTACAGCTGGCTCAAGCTCCCCGTCGTCCCCGACATGGCACGGGTGATGGAGGCGACCACCCTGCCCACGCTGCTGCTCGGCGGCGACCCGGGCGGCGACCCCGACGCCGTCTACGCGTCCTGGGGCGAGGCGCTCGCCCTGCCCGGCGTGCACGGCCTCGTCGTCGGCCGCACCCTGCTGTACCCCCACGACGACGACGTCGCCGCCGCGGTCGACACCGCCGCCGCCCTCGTTCACCGCTCCTGAATCCTCCACGCCGAAACTCAATGGAGACAACACAGATGACTCAGACCACTTCCGCGCCCGGGACCACGACCACCGACCTGCCGGTCGTCGGGCACTGGATCGACGGCGCCGCCTACCCCTCCACCAGCGACCGCACCGCCGACGTCTTCGACCCGGCCCTGGGCATCGCCACCAAGCGCGTGGCGCTCGCGAACCAGGCCGAGATCGACGCCGCCGTCGCGTCCGCCAAGGCCGCCTCCGAGGCGTGGGGCGAGCTGTCGCTCGCCAAGCGCCAGGCGGTCCTGTTCAAGTTCCGCGAGCTGCTCGACGCCCGCAAGCCCGAGCTCGCCGAGATCATCACCAGCGAGCACGGCAAGGTTCTCTCCGATGCGCTCGGTGAGATCAGCCGTGGCCAGGAGGTCGTCGAATTCGCCTGCGGCATGGCGCATCACCTCAAGGGTGAGTTCAGCGAGCAGGTCTCCACCGGCATCGACGTGTACTCCACCCGCCAGCCCCTGGGTGTGGTGGGCATCATCAGCCCGTTCAACTTCCCCGCGATGGTGCCCGCATGGTTCTTCCCGATCGCGATCGCCGCCGGCAACTCGGTCGTGCTCAAGCCGTCGGAGAAGGACCCGTCGGCGGCGATCTGGATGGCGCAGCTGTGGGCCGAGGCCGGCCTTCCCGCGGGCGTGTTCACCGTCCTCAACGGTGACAAGGAGGCCGTCGACGGCCTGCTGTCCCACCCGGACGTCGCCGCGATCTCCTTCGTCGGTTCCACACCGATCGCGCGGTACGTCTACGAGACGGGCGCCAAGTACGGCAAGCGCGTCCAGGCCCTCGGCGGCGCCAAGAACCACATGCTGGTGCTGCCCGACGCCGACCTCGACCTCACCGCCGACGCCGCGATCAACGCCGGTTTCGGCTCCGCGGGCGAGCGCTGCATGGCGATCTCCGTGGTGGTCGCCGTCGAGCCCGTCGCCGACTCGCTGATCGAGAAGATCACCGACCGGATGGCCACCCTGCGCACCGGTGACGGCCGCCGCGGCTGCGACATGGGCCCGCTGGTCACCAAGGTGCACCGGGACAAGGTCGCCTCGTACATCGACGTCGCGACCGAGGACGGCGCCACCGTCGTCGTCGACGGCCGCAACGTGCAGCCCGACGGTGCGGAGCAGGGATTCTGGCTCGGCCCCACGCTGATCGACAACGTGCCCACCACTTCTCGCGTCTACACCGAGGAGATCTTCGGCCCCGTGCTGGCGGTCGTGCGGGTGCAGTCGTACGAGGAGGGCGTCGAGCTGATCAATGGTGGCGCGTTCGGCAACGGCACCGCCATCTTCACCAACGACGGTGGCGCCGCGCGCCGGTTCCAGAAGGACATCAAGGTCGGGATGATCGGCATCAACGTGCCGATCCCGGTCCCGGTGGCCACCTTCAGCTTCGGCGGCTGGAAGGCGTCGATGTTCGGCGACACCAAGGCGCACGGCGCCGAGGGCGTGAAGTTCTACACCCAGCTGAAGGCCATCACCAGCCGCTGGCTCGACCCGTCGCACGGCGGCATCAACCTCGGATTCCCCCAGAACGACTGAGAACGAACGACTGAGAACATGGCGGTCATGCAGAACGAGTGGTTCCACAGGCGCGGGGCACTGGCCCGCGAGGGGTGGGAGTCGGTGGTCGACGGACGGATACCCGGCTGGCAGCACACCGGGATCCGCGTCGCCGTGCTCGACGGCGGCTCACTGAAGCTGCCGGCCGGGGACGTCGAACGCATCGTCGTGCCCCTGTCCGGCGCCTTCGGCGTGGACCACGGTGACACGGACCACGACACCACCACGACCGTCCTGCAGGGCCGGCGATCGGTCTTCGACGGTCCCACCGACGTCCTGTACGTCGGTGCGGGAACGGGCCTGACGGTGCGCGGTCGCGGTCGCGTCGCCGTCGCTGAGGCTCCGACGACGCAGCGTCGGCCGGCGAAGTACATCGCCGCGGCCGACGTGCCCGTCGAGGTGCGCGGCGCCGGCCGGGACACCCGACAGGTGCACAACTTCGGCACCCCGGCCGCGCTGGACGCGGGGGCGCTGATCGTGTGCGAGGTGATCACCCCGGGGGGCAACTGGAGCAGCCACCCCGCGCACAAACACGACGAGCACGTCGCGGGCCACGAGTCCCGGCTCGAGGAGATCTACTACTTCGAGGCGGCGCCCGCGCGAGAGCTCGCCGAGGCGGGCGTCGTGCCGGTGGACGCGGACGCCTTCGGCAGCTTCGCCACCTACTCGTCGGCCGCCGGCGAGATCGACACCAACGCGCTGGTCCGCACCGGCGACATCGCTCTGGTGCCCTACGGCTACCACGGTCCCGCCGTGGCTGCCCCCGAGTACGACCTCTACTACCTCAACGTGATGGCGGGCCCCGACCCCGAGCGGGTATGGCTGGTGACCGACGATCCGCGCCAGGCGTGGATCCGCGGTCGGTGGGACGAGCAGGACACCGACCCCCGGTTGCCCTACCGCCCCGCTACCGATTCGCCCGCTACCGATTCGCCCGCCATCGATTCGATTGCACCGGAAGGAGTCCGACGGTGACCGAGACCCGTCGCATGACCGTCGGCCAGGCGCTGGTCGAGTTCCTCGCCCACCAGTGGACCGTCGACAGCGCGCCTGACGGCACCCAGGTGCGCGAACGCACCGTGCCGGCCACGTTCGGCATCTTCGGCCACGGCAACGTCGCCGGCGTCGGCCAGGCGCTACTGCAGGCCGGCGTCGTCGCGCCCGGGTCCATGCCGTACCACCAGGCCCGCAACGAGCAGGCCATGGTCCACCAGGCCGTGGGATACGCCCGGATGCACCGTCGCCGCGGCACTTACGCGTGCACGGCTTCCGTCGGACCCGGTGCGGCGAACATGCTGACCGGCGCCGCGCTCGCCACCGCGAACCGCCTGCCCGCGCTGCTGCTCGTCTCGGACACGTTCGCGACTCGTGTCGCGGACCCGGTGCTGCAGCAGCTCGAGCACCCGCACGACATCGGCATCCAGGTGTCGGACGCGTTCCGCCCGCTGTCGCGGTTCTTCGACCGCGTGCAGCGTCCGGAGCAGCTGTTCTCGGTCGCCCTCGCCGCCATGCGCGTGCTCACCGACCCGGCCGAGACCGGCGCCGTGACCATCGCGCTCCCGGAGGATGTGCAGGCCGAGATCGTCGACGTGCCAGCGGAATTCCTCGCGGACCGCGAGTGGCACATCCGCCGCCCGCTGCCCGAGCGAGGCCCGCTGGCCCGCGCCGCCGCGGCCATCCGTGGCGCGCGCCGGCCGCTGATCGTCGCGGGCGGTGGGGTGATCTATTCGGGTGCCGAGGACGCGCTGCGCGAGCTCGCGGAGGCGACGCGGATCCCGGTGTCGACCACGCAGGCCGGCGGCGGCTCGCTGGTGTGGGACCACCCGCAGAACCTGGGCGGCGTGGGTGCCACCGGCACCGCCGCCGCCAACCGGATCGCGGCCGACGCCGACGTGATCATCGGGATCGGCACGCGCTACAGCGATTTCACGACGGCGAGCCGAACCGCGTTCCAGAGTGCGGGCGCGACGTTCGTGAACATCAACGTCGCCTCCTTCGACGCGTACAAGCACGGCTCCCAGCTGCCGGTGATCGCCGACGCGCGCGAGGCGCTGGTGGCGCTGCGCGGCGAGCTGGACGGCTTCACCGTCGACGGTGCGTACGCCGATCAGACCGCGGGCGCCAAGCGTGAGTGGGACGCCTTGGTGGACAACGCACTCGCGCCGACCGGCGGCGAGTTGCCCGGCCAGCCGGAGATCATCGGCGCCGTGCAGGCCGCGATGGGGCCGCGCGATGTGATCATCCAGGCGGCGGGCTCGCTGCCGGGTGATCTGCAGAAGCTGTGGCGCGTGCGGGACCCGCTGGGCTACCACGTCGAATACGCCTTCTCCTGCATGGGATACGAGATCGCGGGCGGCCTGGGTGCCAAGCGCGGCCTGCTCGCCGCGGGCGACGACCGCGACGTGGTGGTGATGGTCGGCGACGGTTCCTACCTGATGCTGCACACCGAACTGGTGACGGCCGTGGCGGAGGGCATCAAGCTCATCGTGGTGATCATCCAGAACCAGGGCTACGCGTCGATCGGGCACCTGTCCGAGACCGTCGGCTCGCAGCGCTACGGCACGCGGTACCGATTCGCCGAGGCCGTCCCCGGCGCGTCGGCGATCGACGGAGCCGGTACGGCAGTCGATTTCGAGCGGGGTGAGTTCCTGCCCGTCGACCTCGCGGCCAACGCCCGCAGCTATGGCGTCGACGTGGTCGACATCAAGCCGGGTCCCGATGCGCTCGCCGAGCTGGGCGCGGCGGTGACCGCCGCCAAGGCGGCCGACGGGCCCACCGTCATCCACCTGCACAGCGACCCGTTCGTGTACGCGCCTGAGGGCGACGGCTGGTGGGACGTGCCCGTCGCGCAGGTCTCCGAGTTGGAGTCGACGCAGCGCGCCCGGGCCGAGTACGTCGAGCAGCAGAAGCTGCAGCGGCCGCTCCTCGGCTGAACCGCAGACGATCTGAACCACCAGACGAGCACAGCACAAACCTTTTTCGCACCGAAGGACGTGATTCGACATGACCGACACCGTCGCCGACGCCGTGACCGTCACCAGCGGACCGCACACGGAGGGCCTGCGCATCGGCACCGCTCCCGACTCGTGGGGCGTATGGTTCCCCGAGCACCCTCGGCAGACGCCGTGGGAGCGCTTCCTCGACGAGGTCGCCGAGGCGGGCTACACCTACATCGAGCTCGGCCCCTACGGCTATCTGCCCACCGACCCGCACCAGCTGGAGGACGAGTTGGGCAAGCGGGACCTGAAGCTCTCGGGGGGAACGGTTTTCACCGGCTTCCACAAGGGCGCCGAGCAGTGGCAGCGCGCCTGGGACCAGGCGGTGCAGGTCGCGGGCCTGGTGCACGCCATGGGCGCGGAGCACATCGTGGTGATCCCCGACATGTGGCGCTCCGACGCGACCGGCGAGACGCTCGAGCCCCGCACCCTGACGAACGAGCAGTGGGACAAGCTGGCGGGCGGGCAGGACCGCCTGGGCAAGGCGTTGCTCGAGGAGTACGGCGTGCGCCAGCAGTTCCACTCCCACGCGGACAGCCACGTCGGCACGAAGCGGGAGGTGGAGCGGCTGCTCGAGCTGACCGATCCACGCTACCTCAGCCTCTGCCTCGACACCGGCCACTACGCCTACTACGGCGGCGACAACGTCGCGCTGATCAAGAAGTACCCCGATCGGATCGGCTACCTGCACCTGAAGCAGATCGACCCGGAGCTGCGCTTCGAGGTGCTCAAGAACGATGTGTCGTTCGCCGACTGCGCCGCCGAGATCATGGTCGAGCCGCCCGCCGGCGAGCCCGACTTCGCGCCGATCATCGATGCCGTCAGCAAGATCGACAGCGAGATCTTCGCCATCGTCGAGCAGGACATGCCCGGTGTGGACATCTCGATCCCCGCCGGCATCGCCACCCGCACCCGGCAGCACATCTTCGGCTGCCACCCGCTCACCCGCAACCGCTGATATCCGTTCCAGGAGGACGAAAGACCATGAGCACCGCAGATCTCCGCGTCGGCGTCGTCGGCGCCGGCGCCATGGGCGCCGACCACGTCAAGCGAATCACGCGCACGATCACGGGCGCGACGGTGTCGGCCATCGTCGAGCCCGACCCCGGACGCCGCGCTGCGGCCCTCGCACTCGCCACCGGCGCAGCCGGTTTCGAGAACATCGAGGACGCGCTCGCAGCCGGCGCGGTGGACGCGGTCCTGATCGCCACCCCCGGACGGTTCCACGAGCCGGTACTCATGCCGGCGATCGCGGCGGGCCTGCCGATCCTGTGCGAGAAGCCGCTGACCCAGGATCCGGAGTCCTCGTGGCGTGTGCTCGAAGCCGAGATGGCCGGCGGCAAGCAGCTGATCCAGGTCGGCTTCATGCGGCGCTTCGACCGCGAGTACGAGGAACTACGCCGACTGATCGAGGCGAAGACGGCGGGCGAGCTGCTGATGCTGCACGCGGTGCACCGCAACGCAAGTGTGCCCGACAACTACATCCAGTCGATGCTCATCACCGATTCGGTGGTGCACGAGTTCGACGTGGTGCCGTGGCTCGCAGGCGGCACGATCACCTCCGTCGAGGTGAAGTACCCGAAGCGCAACTCACTGAGCCCTGATCACCTCCGCGAGCCGATCCTGGTGCTGATGGAGCTCGACAACGGCGTGCTGGTCGACCTCGAGATGAACGTCTCCGTGCAGTTCGGCTACCAGGTCGCCACCGAGGCCGTGTTCGAGAAGGGCATCGCCCGCACCGGTCAGCCCTCGGGCCTGCAGCTGTGGGAGGACGCCACCTTCAAGATCGGTGACCACGCCGACTTCACCACGCGGTTCCGCGAGGCGTACGACCGTCAGGTCCAGGCGTGGGTCGACGCCGCCAAGCAGGGCACCATCGCCGGCCCCTCAGCGTGGGACGGCTACAAGGTCGCCGTCGCCTGCGAGGCGGGCGTCAAGGCGCTCGAGGCCGCCGGCCCCGTCGCCCTCGAGCTCCCGGCAGTGCCCGCGTTCTACGCCGGCCGCGCCGCCGCGAGCGTCTGAGTCGCGCGAGAGCATCGTGAGAGCGTAAGGAGCACTCCATGGTTCGGATCGCACTCGATCCCACCCCGTACCACTCGACCCACGACTTCCTCGATTTCTTCGAGGTGGCCGCCCGATCAGGGTACGAGTGGATCCAGCTGACCCCGCACCCCGACTTCATCCCGTTCTTCGGCCATCCGCGGGTCGACTCGGCCTACCTCTCGCGGGTGCGTAAGCGGGCGGCCGATGCGGGTGTGGGCATCTCTTCGATACTGCCCGTGCAGCGCTGGTCGTGGCCGGAGGAGTTGCCCCGCGAGGCCGCCGTGCGCAACCTCAAGCGGATCGTCCAGATCGCCGCCGAGCTCGAGGTGCCGGTGATCAACACGGAGTTCAGCGGCCGGCCCGAGCGGGCGGAGGAGTCCGAGGCGGGCTTCTACCGCTCCGTCGAGGAGTTGCTGCCGGTGCTCGAGTCGTCCGGCGTCCGGATCAACATCGATCCGCACCCGGACGACTTCGTCGAGGACGGACTCGAGGCGTGGCGGATCATCCGCGGGGTCGACAGCGACGCGCTCGGGTTCGTGTATGTAGGCAGCCACACGTTCCACTACGGTGACCAGGCCACGAGCCTGATCCCGCAGCTGGGCGACCGGTTGGGCGCGGTGTATGCGGCGGACAGCTTCGACCACCGCCGCTCGCACGGCCTGCGGTACATCACCAATCCGCCGGGTAATGCCGTCCGTGTGCACCAGCACCTGCGGATCGGTGGCGGCGACGTCGATTGGGACCAGCTGTTCGGCGCGCTGGGGGAGTCCGGATTCCTCGCCCGCGAGGACGGGATCATCTGCTCCAACGTGTTCGCCGAGGACGAGACCGCGGATGAGACCTCGCGGTTCCAGCTCGAGCGCCTGAAGGAGTTGGTCGCGAAGCACTCGTAGCTTCGTCCGAGCGTTCCGCGGAACGCTCACAATCGAAAACCTGTCTGATGGTCCCTCTATCGTCGGTGCCACGCAACCACGCGACCGATGATCGGGGGACCATCGTCATGACCAGCATCTTCGAAACCGCCGCCCCGGCGACACTGACCGTCGACGAGCTCGCGGAGCGCGTCGTGGGCTACGCGTCGCAGATCGCGGCTCTGACAGCCCGGTTCCTCGACTACCTGGCCGAGTTCGACCTGCGCCACGGTTGGTCCGGGCACGGGATCCTGTCGTGTTCGCACTGGCTCTCGTGGAAGGCGGGACTCTCGCTGCGCACGGCGCAGGAACATGTCCGGATTGCGCGGACTCTCCGGGAGCTTCCCCTGATGCGAGCGGCATTCGCGGCCGGGACGCTGTCGTATTCCAAGGTCCGGGCGCTGACCCGGGTGGCCACCGCGCAGCGGGAGGAGGAGCTGGTGCGCCTTTCGCACTCCGCCACGGCATCCCAGGTGGAGCGCATGTGCGCAGCCATGCGCACCGTCGACCGGAATCTCGCGTCGGAGGAGGCTCGGAGGCACGCGGAGAACGCGGACGGTGATGTTGCAGCCACGGACGGTGCTGGTGAAGGCGCTGCTTGTGAAGGCGCTGCTGGTGGGGATGATGCTGGTGGGGATGATGCGGGATGCGCGGCCGCTGAGGACTGCGCGGTCTCGGAACCTGCCGACGCGGGGCCCGATCACCGGGCCGACGCCGTGGAGCCGCCGGCCCCGGAGTCCGGTGCGCGCTGGCGCTGGAACGACGACGGCACGCTGACGGTGTCGGCAAGGCTCAACGCCGTGGACGGCGCGCACTTCCTCGCCGCTATCGTCCGCTCGGAGTACGAGCGGACCCGCACCTCTGTCGATCGCGCCCTGCCCACGCGGCGCGGCTCCGCCATCGATGCTTCCGCGGAAGCTGCCCCGAGGGCGGGGGTCCTACCCTGCGAAGACGCGAGCGGCACAGGCACGCGGCGGCAGCCCGACCTGTGGGCGAGCGTGCCCTGCAACATCGCTCCGGCGCTGGTCGCGATGGCGGACGCGCTGATAGACGGCATCACCATGCCGCAGTTCGCACCCGGCGCCGAGATCCTGATCCACGAGGTCGACGGCACGGCGACCGTCGATCAGGGCCCGCAGCTGGGCTTCGCGGAACGCGCGGAGGCCGCCTGCGGCGCCGCGGTGCGGCCCGTCGGGCACGCCCCCATCCAGCCGACGATCGGCGAGAGCCCCGCTGTTCCGAACGCCGCCGACGGTGGCGTCCAGATAGGTGGCACCCGACTCGGCGCCGTGCTGTCGTGGGGCCGTCGGCGCCGCGTGCCCACATCGGCGCTGGCCCGCGTCATCGCGATGCGCGATCGAGCCTGCCGGGCACCGGGATGCGGGCGCACCCGACATCTGAACATCCACCACGTCGTCCCGTGGTCCGCGGGTGGCACCACCGACCCCGACAACCTGATCCTGCTCTGCAGCCAGCATCATCGGCAGCTCCACCAGGGAGTCTTCTCCATCACTGCGCTCGGTGGCCAGCGGTTCGCGTTCCGCGGGACGCACGGCGAGCCGCTCGAGGAGGCGCCGATCCCCGAGCTCCCCGGCGACTGGGCGCCGTGGGACCACATCCCGACCTGTGCTGTCTCGCCCACCGCCCCGGGGCGGCTCGACCTCGGATACGCGACCGAGGTCCTCTACGCCGCGTGGGCGTGGAAGCGACGCCGAGGCACTGCTCCGGAGGCTCCTGGACCGGACGTCGCGGCCGCGTGAACTCGGCCTCGCGGGCCGGGGGCGGTGGAGGTTCGGAGTACCAGTCGTGGCCGGGGTGATCCAGCGGTCGACGACGGGCGCGTCCGGATGATGAAGGCGGGCTGCAGCGGCGATGCCTGCCTCATGGCCCAACCGTTGGGCGTGCAACGGCACGGACGGCAGGCCGATACCGTGCAGAACGCGACGGACACGAGCGTCGGGGACAGACCGCACCGACCGCGCGTGCGACATCGTCCCGTGTCACGGCGCGGGGGTGGGTCACGGGCCCAGTGATCCGCGTCGTCTCAGGCGCTGCGGGAGGCGTGGTAGTCGGCCAGCACCTCGGGGACTCCCTCGTCCATCATCGTGCGGCGGACGTGCCCGAGGAGCGCTGACATCGCCAACCCGCCGATTCCGGTGAATCCTGTGTGCTCCCAGGTGAAGCGTGTGCCGGACGGTGTCGATTCGAGCCGGTACACGACGTCGGTGACATCGTCGGTCGCTTTGTCGCCCTTCCAGCTGTAGTGCAGCATGTGCGGTGCGTCGACCGCTAGCACCGTGCAGTAGACGATGCCCGCCCACCCCATCACCGGCTTGCCGATCAGACGGAACTCGGTGCCGAGCGCCGCGGCGAATCCCTCGGGTCGGCCTCCGCGCCCGGTGGTGGTCCACTTCGCCACCTGCTCGGGCGCGGTCATCACCTCCCAGACCTCGTCGATCGGATACGGATAGTTGCGGACGACGGTGTATGCGCTCATGTGTGCTCCTCAAGTGACCGAGAGCCAGACGCCTACCTACCGGTAGGTAGACTCAGCCTATCGCACGGTAGGCTGACGGGTGTGCGTACCGATTCCGATGACGTGCCGAACCCGCGGCGCAACGGGGCCCAGACCCGGCGCGAGGTACAGCGGGTAGCCCTGGACTTGTTCACCGCACAGGGGTACGAGGCGACGTCGCTGCGCGAGATCGCCGCCGCGCTGGGGATCAACAAGGCCTCGCTCTACTACCACTTCCCGAACAAGGAGGCGATCCTGCGGTCCTTGACTGCGGAACGAGGTTCCGAGGTGGCGGACCTGCTGGAGTGGTTGCACGGGCAGCCGCCGGCGCCGGAACTCCTGGAGGAGGCGGTCCTGCGGTGGGTGGAGTCGTTCTCGCCGGAGAAGCTGCGCGGAATCCGATTCCTGGCGGCCAACCCGCTGATCACGACGAAGCTGTACGGCGGCGAGGAGATCGGCGCCGGACTGAGTAGGTTCGCCGACGAGCTTGCGAACCTACTGCCCGAGAAGTCTGAGCGCGGCACCCTGTTGCTCCGGATGTCGATCCTCAGCATCAACGCCGCCGTCTACGCGGCAGCGGGGACGGACATCTCGGACGCCGGCATCGTCGACGCGGCGCTCGCGGGCGCCCGCGTACTCATCCGGGAGGCGACGGCGGGCCGACAGCCGTCGAGCGGGTCGAAATCCGGTCCGTGACCAGCTACTCCTTCACGAACACCAGCACCAGATTCGACGCCAGGAGCTCCCGCAGGCCCGGGATGCGCACGATCCACCACGCCCACGCCGGATGGTAGCGGGGGAATGCGGCGACGAGGTGCGCGCCGGTCACCGTCTGCGCCCAGCGCAGCCCGTCTGCGGCCGTTACCTTGAAAAGCGAGGTGCCGTAGAGGTTCTTGGGTGGGCGGCCGTGTCGCCGCGCATACCAGCGAGCCGCGCGGGCCCCACCGGCGTAGTGCGTGAGGCCCATCTCGTGGCCGCCGAACGGGCCGTACCAGAGGGTGTACGACAGGATCATCAGCCCGCCCGGGCGGGTCACCCGTAGCATCTCCGCGCCCATCGCCCACGGGTCCGGGACGTGCTCGGCGACGTTCGACGACAGGCAGACGTCGACGGCACCGTCGGCCACCGGCAGCGCCAGACCGGACCCGCGGATCCCCCGCGTCGCAGTGAGGCCCGCCGCGTGGGCTTCGGCGGGGTCGGGCTCGACGGGGATGTACGTGGCGCCGAGTTCGGCGAACGCGTCCTCGAAGTACCCCGGCCCGCCGCCGACGTCCAGCACCAGCGCATCGCGCAGGTCCGTGCCGGTCGACTGCGTCCAGAGCGCGTTCGTGAGGTCGACGGTGTCGCGCGCGACCGCCCCGTAGAAGCGAGCGGGGTCGGTCTGCTCGAAGCGGAACTGCGAGAGCAGGTCGACGGACCGCCCCAGCGTCGCCGACTCGGCGAACCGGCGTAGGGCGGGGCTCCGCCCGGCCGGCGACCGCCAGGTGGGCAACCGCGCGACCGGCGACCGGCCGACCGGCGATCGGTCCTCGTGAGCAGCGGAGATCGGGGCGTCCACGGCGGGGACGGTACCCTAGGACGCGACCCGACCCTCCCACGACCGATCCCCGATGGAGCCGACGAGACGTGCGTGAAGTGCTGCTGCTGTGCTGGCGCGACACCGGCCACCCGCAAGGCGGGGGCAGCGAGCGGTACCTCGAACGGGTCGGCGCCGAACTCGCCCGCGCGGGTGTGACGGTGACTCTGCGCACCGCCGCCTATCCGGGCGCGCCGCGTGAGGAGATCCGCGACGGCGTCCGCATCTCCCGCGGCGGCGGCCGCTTCACGGTGTACCCCCGCGCGCTCGCCGCGCTTGCGCTGAGCCGCGTGGGCTTGGGCCCGCTGCGCGGGATGCGGCCCGACGCCGTGATCGACACGCAGAACGGCATCCCCTTCTTCGCGCGGCTCGCCACGACGGCGCCGGTCACCGTGCTGGTGCACCACTGCCACCGCGAGCAGTGGCCCGTCGCCGGGCGGCTGACGGCGAGGGTGGGCTGGTTCATCGAGTCCCGGCTCTCGCCGCGCGTGCACCGCGGGGACCAGTACCTCACGGTCTCGCTCCCGTCGGCGGAGGAGCTCGAGGCGCTGGGCGTCGACGGTGACCGGATCGCCGTGGTCCGCAACGGCGCCGACCCCCTGCCACCCCACGTGGCTCCTGGTGGTAGCGAGACACGTTGCGCTGCACCGAGACTCGTCGTCCTCTCCCGGTTGGTGCCGCACAAGCAGATCGAGGACGCGCTGGAGGTGCTCGCGCGGCTGCGCGGCAGCCACTCCGGGCTGCACCTCGACGTCGTCGGCGGCGGGTGGTGGGATGAACCGCTGCGGGACCGTGCGGCCGAGCTCGGCATCGCCGGCCACGTGACGTTCCACGGGCACGTCTCGGAGCAGCGTAAGCATGAGATCCTGGCGCGCGCGTGGGTGCACGTGATGCCCTCCCGTAAGGAGGGGTGGGGCATCACGGTGGTCGAGGCGGGGCAGCACGGCGTCCCCACCGTGGGCTACTCCGCGTCCCGCGGGCTCACCGACTCGGTCGTCGACGGGGTGACCGGTGTCCTCGTGTCCTCCCGCGACGGGCTGGTCGACGCCGTCGACGCGCTGCTCGCGGACCCCGAGCGCCGCGCCGACCTGGGCGAGAAGGCCCGCGCCCGCGCCGCCGAGTTCTCCTGGGCCGAAACCGGATCCGGCGTCGCGCGGGTACTCGACGCGGTGGTGGCGGGCAGGCGCGTCGGCGGGTTGGTGCCCTCCGGTAGCTAGACGCTTTCCGTCATCGGAGCCCTGATTCCGGTCACTTCCCTTCACTTCCGACGTGTGTGCGCGGCCGGCTTCCATGCTGAGTTCGCGGAGCCGACCGGCTCCGAGCCTCCAGGAAGGAAGCCCGCCCATGACACGCACAGCAGCACCGTCGGCGCCGACCGGCACCGCCTTCGACCCGACGCTCGCGCTCGACGCCCTGCTCGCCGATGTAGGGCTGTCTGCGGCCGACGCGGGGGGCCGGGTGACGTTCGCCGGGCAGGACCCGATCATCGCCGCACGTCATCGGCTGGGCGCGGCGATCGGCATCCCGATGATGGGGAACGCCGTCGCTGCCGCGGCCATGCACCGCCTGCGCGGCGGCCCGGGCCAGGATCTGCACCTCGACCTGCGTCAGGCGGTGCACCACATCAACCCCAGCTATCGCTGGAAGCCCACCCTGGCCGGGGAGTTCCCATCGGTGGCGCTACTGATGGACAACCCGTTCTCGCTGGCCCCGTATCGCACGCGCGACGGGCGCACGGTGATGGCGTCGGCGGTGTATCCGCACCAGACCGCTCAGTGGTGCCGTTTCCTGGACGTACCGCCCGACTTCGGCAAGGCCGCGGCGGCGATCGCCGCCTGGGACGCCTTCGAGCTGGAGGAGGCCGCCAACGCCGCCGGGCTGCCCGCGTGCGTGGCCCGCACCCCGCAGGAGTGGCTGGCACACCCGCACGGCGCGCTGTTGGCGAGTCGGCCCGTCATCGGCCTGACCCGGATAGGTGATGCGCCCCCGCGGACGCTCGCCCCGTCCGACCGCCCGTTCGGTGGCGTGCGGGTGCTGTCGTTCACGCACGCGGTTGCCGGCCCGACGGTGGGCCGCGTGCTCGCCGAGCAGGGCGCCGAGGTGCTGGGCGCCACCCGCCCCAACGACTTCGAGCACGACTGGGTGTACTTCGAGGCCAACATCGGATCTCGTAGCGCCTGGCTGGATCTGACCAAGGACACCGGCAGGGCCGATGTCGACCGGCTGCTGCGCGACGCACACGTGGTGGTCGACAACCACCGCGGGCGCAAACTGGAGAAGCTGGGCATCGCCCCCGGAGTGCTGGCCGAGACCCACCCCGGCCTGGTGCACGTCTCGGTCACCTGTTACGGATCGGACGGACCATGGGCAGATCGCGGCGGCTTCGACATGAACGGGTCGGCGGCCTCCGGGCTGATGGCGATCGAAGGCGGGGACGGAGACCCGGCGCTGCCGCCCACCGGGCTGATCAACGACTTCATCACGGGGTACATGGGCGCCCTCGGCGCCGCAGCCGGGTTGATCCGGCAGCAGCGGGAGGGCGGTAGCTGGCACGTCACCGTCAGCCTGACCCGTAACGCCATGTGGTATCAGACCCTCGGCTTGGTCGATCCCGCCGACGCGGGCTCCGACGACGAGCACACCATTCGCGAACCCGAGGCGTACGACGCCGACAGCCCCATGGGCCGCGTGCACATGCTGGCTGCACCGGTCACCTTCAGCCACACCCCGGCGCGCTGGCCCGACCCGATTCTCGTCCCCCGCGGATCCAGCGCTCCCCGCTGGGTGGGCATCGACGGCTGAGCGACAATCGTCGCTGTGGCCGACGGTGTGGACGAACTGGATGTCGCGTTGCTCGACGCGCTCCACCTCAACCCGCGCGTGAGCTTCGAGGAATTGGGCCGGGTGCTCGACGTATCGGCGGCGACCGCGGCTCGGCGCTGGCGCCGCCTCGAATCCACCGGACGGGCCTGGGTGTCGTCGGCGCCGGGCCCACGCCTCCCCGTGCGAGCGGCGGTGTTCGACGCGGAATGTGATCCCGGCGCAGCCCGATCGGTGGCGGAGCAGCTCGCGACGATGCCGCAGGTCTTCAGCGTCAACATCACGACGGGACGCGACGACATCTACGCGCTGCTGGTGGCGGCCGATCAGCCGTTGCTGTCCGAACTGCTCGTGGACACTCTTCCCGCGATCGCGGGACTGCGCCGCATCCGGTCGTCGCTGATCACCCAGCTGTTCAGCGGCACCCGGTGGCGGTTGGGTGGACTCAGCTCCGGACAACTGCGCGCCGTGACGCCCGATCCGGCCGCGAGCGGGCCGACACACGAATTCGACGAGTTCGATCGCCGGCTCTTCCTCGCCTTGCAACGCGATGGGAGATCGAGCTTCCGGGACCTTGCTGCCACCGTCGGCCGGCCGGAGCCCTCGGTTCGTCACCGTGTGGGCCTGCTGACCCGCGTCGGGGCGCTGGCGTTCCGCACCGACTTCGCCAGGGTCGAAGCCGGTTGGCCGACCGCGGTGGCCCTCGATCTACGGGTGGCGGGTGCGGGGGTGGCCGCGGTCGGCCGGGCATTGGTCCACTACCCGGAGACGCGGTTCTGCGTCGCCACAGCGGGCGGCGGGGCCGCCGGTCTGTTCGTCACGCTGCAACTGCACGAGTTGTCGGCCCTCGACGCGGTGATCGACCGGCTGCAGACCGAGCACCGCGTCGTGGAGGTGCTCGGGACCCGCGTGGTGCTGCGGTCCGTCAAGTCCTGGGGCCGCCTGCTGGGTCCCGACGGCCGCGCGCGGGACGTGGTGCCGGTCGACCCGTGGGCGCCCGCCCGGTAGCCGAGCCACGCGGCGGCACACCTAGTCGGCGATCACCGAGCGCAGTTCGCCGAGGGACTCGTCCATCATCCGCCGGAGAGAGGTGGGGTCGTCCTGCGCGACCCAGCGGGCGAACGCGACGTGGAAGACGGTGACGCCCGCCTGGGCGGCGAGGGTCGCGGCGTTGACGGGGACGCCGCGATCGACCAGCGCGACCTGGACGGCGACGGCCAGCGTCTGGAGCTTGATCAGCTCACGCTCCCGGAGTTCCGGGTTGGCGGCCACGATCCGGGACCTCAGGGCGGCGAACGGGAGACGCTCGGCGAACAGCTCCGCGACCCGATCGAGCCCGGCGGACACCGCGACCATCGGGGAGGCGCCGGGTGGCGCCGCAGCGACGGCGTCGACCCAGAGCTGTTCGAGCTCGTGTGAGCCGTTGAACAGCACCTCGCGCTTGTCGGAGAAGTAGCGGAAGAAGGTCCGTTTGGTCAGTCCCGCGGCCTCCGCGATCTGGGCGACGGTCGTCTCGTCATAGCCCTGCTCGGCGAACAGGGTGATGGCGGCCTTCATGAGTCGGCCTTCGGCGTCGGGCTTCCATCGGGGCATCATCGTAGAGTCTAGTGGATGACACCAGGTGACATAGCGCGTAGTGTGATGACACCGAATGACATACCCTTCCGAACGGAGTTCTCATGCGCGTGTTCGTCACCGGCGCGTCCGGCCACATCGCCTCCGCCGTCATCCCCGAGCTGCTGCGACACGGCCACACGGTGGTAGGCCTCGCTCGATCCGATGCCTCGGCCCGGACGGTCGAATCCCTCGGCGCCGAGGTGCGCCGCGGTGATCTCGACGACCTGGATGGGCTCCGCGCAGCAGCCGCCGACTCCGACGGCGTGATCCACCTGGCGTTCAAGCACGAGGCGATGCGTACGGGCGACTTCAGGGGGGCGGTCGACGCAGACCTCGCCGCGATCCAGACGATCGGCGACGCGTTGATCGGCACCGGCAAGCCGTTCGTCACGACGGGCGGCACGCTGATGCTCGCCATGGCCGGGGTCACCGGCCGCGCCGGCACCGAGGACGACCAGTCCGACGCCGGTCCCCGCGTCGACGCCGCGAACTACACGATCGGTCTCGGCGGGCAGGGCGTGCGGTCGTCGGTCGTGCGACTCGCGCCCATGGTCCACAGCGACCTCGATCACCACGGGTTCACCCACGCGCTGATCGGCTGCGCCCGCGACAACGGGGTGGCGGCGTACACCGGCGACGGCTCGAACCGCTGGCCCGCCGTCAACACCTACGACGTCGGCGTGCTCTATCGCCTCGCGGTGGAGAAGGCCCCCGCCGGATCGACGCTGCATGCCGTCGCCGACACGGGGATCCCGCGCAGGGTGATCGCCGAGACCATCGCCGGCAAGCTCGGGATCGAGGCTCGGAGCGTGCCCGACGACGAGGCGCAGAAGTACCTCGGTTTCCTCGCCGGCTTCGCCGGGCTCGACAACCCGACGTCCAACGACAGGACCCGGGAACTGCTCGGCTGGGAGCCGACCCATCCCGGTTGGATCCAGGACGTGCAGACGGGCCACTATTTCGCCTAGTGGCGCCGGACCAGGGACGCGACCGCGCCGCCGAGCAGCGTCGCCGCCCACAGCAGATGCGCCCCCCAGGCGCCGAGCCGCTCGCCGCTCGTCGGCGTGCCGCTCAGGGCGGCCACCGCACCGGGCACGCGGAACAGCTCGAGCGACGGTGACCGGTACACCTGGGCGAGCCCGGGCAGCGCGGCCGCGGCATCGGCCGGCATGTCGGGCGATGCCTCGACCAGCACCCACCGCACCCCGATCCGCGCGAGCCGCTCGGCGACATCTGCGGTTCCAGCCGCCAGCACCGCCTCGGCCTCGGCGGCGGGGCCAGGCTGGCGGTCGATGGTCACGCCTCCCACCCGCAGCTCGCCGGTCTGCAGTACGGGAGCCCGCAGGATCCGCGGAGCGGGGTCGAGCACCGGGGCTGCGGGCCCGTAGGCGAAGCGGCGGAACATCCCCGTCGGCAGCACAGCGACGGCGCCGTCGCCGGCGGGCACCCGGGACGCCACCTCGGCCCACGCGGTGGGGTAGCGGGTCGGGGTGAGCGCGTCGCCGACTCCCCACGCGATTCCAGGCAGGGCGCAGACGGTGAGCGCACCGAGCAGTACCGCCATCGGCGCGCGCGCCTGCGTCGACCACCTCCGCAGCGCGACGGTCGCGGCCGCCGCCGCCGTCGCATAGAGCGGCACGGCCAGCGCCACCCACTTCTGGGTGTCGCGCAGGATCCCGGCGCCCGGCACATGCGTGACCAGCGCGGTCAGAACGTGGGCGCCCGGCCCCGTCGCGGCCAGCGCGGGCAGGACCACCACCGCGACGGCCAGCGCCGCCAACCCGGCCAGCGGGGACCGTCGCACCGCGCGTCCCAGCACCACGAGGCCTGTCGCTACCACCGCGATCAGGACGACGGTGCCGGCCCATGCGAGCGCGCCGCGCCCGACGGGGACGGCCTGCGCGTTCCAGATCCCGCCGAGTCCCGCGACCGAGCCGAGCGTGCCGAGCCCCGGCTCTGCGCGCGCCGCGAACACGCCGACGCTGGCGGCGTCGACGGTGAGCCCGGCGCGCGCGACCACCGACGGATACAGCCACGGGGCAGCCGCACACAGGAACGTCAGCAGCGTCAGTGGCGCCCGCCGGGGGAGCAGCACCAGTGCCGTGACCAGCACATACATCGCCCCGGTCGGGGTCAGGCCGCCCGCGGCGAGACACACCGCCAGCGCGCCCGCCTGCCGCCGCCCGGCCCCGGGCGAGTCTCGGGGGCGCAGCGCGGCCACCACCGTCCAGGCGACCGCCGCGTACCCGGTCATCAGGCTCCAGTGGCCCTGCAGCAGCCGCTCGGCGACGAACGGGTTCCACAGCGCCACGGTCGAAGCGACCAGGGCGCCGGCGAGCCCGACGTCGACCCCGGCGCGATCGGCGACCGCCAGCGCGCACCGTCCGAACCCCCAGCCCGCGGCCGTGAGTGCCAGGAACAGCAGCCCTGTCACCACTGCGCCACCGTCCACGACGTGCGACGCGAGCGCGATCAGCCAATCCTGCGGCGTGGCTCGTGCGGCGTTCCCACCGAGCCCCAGCGCCGCATCCGTCACGTAGGACCGCGGGGTCGCGACTCCGTCACGCAGCAGCAGGTAACCGCCGCCGAGCAGCGGACCGAGGATCAGGGCGGTCAGCGCGGCGCTGTATCCGGCCAGGACCAGATCGCGCCGCTCGGTTGTCACGGAGACACAGTATCGAGGGCTACCGACACCGAGCGCTGACACCGAGCCGTACTGACAGAATGGCGGCCGTGAACGGGCTGGTGGCGGTGACGATCGGGTCGATGGTTGCCAACCTGTGCTCCTACCTCGTACATCTGCCGGCAAGCCGCTGGCTGGGGCCGGGCTCGTACGGGGAGTTCGCGGCGCTGCTGCAGCTCTCGCTGGTGTTCGCGGTCCCCTCACTCGCCCTGCAGAACGTCGTCGCCCGGCAGGTGGTGCGTGGCGACGACCCCGCCGGGCTGCGCCGGCTCGGCCTGCGCGTCGCGGCCGGATCCGCGGTGCTCGCGGCGGCGGCGACACCGGTGGCCGCTGCCACGCTGCACAC
>NZ_BAABFR010000084.1:0-23625 GCF_039541155.1 Tsukamurella soli | reverse complement strand
CGGCGGCCGGCGCCGGCGTCGCTGTGGGGTTCGCCGCGCTGCAGGGCGGCACGGGCGGGGGACTCGGCGCGGACCTGCTCCTGTTCGGGGCGGTGGTCGCGGCCGCCGTCGGCTACGCGGAGGGCGGCCTGCTGTCACGCGAACTCGGTGCGTGGCAGACCGTCTCGTGGGCACTGGTGCTGTCGGCGCCCGTGCTGGTGGTACTCACTGCGGTGTCGATGGACGGCGGAGTGCCTCGCGCCGCTCCCGCAGGCTGGGCGGCGTTCGCCTACCTCGGCGTCGTGAGCATGTTCCTCGGCTTCTTCGCGTGGTACCGCGGGCTGTCGATCGGCCCGATGGCGCAGGTGAGCCAGGTGCAGCTGGTGCAGCCTGTGCTCACGATCTGCTGGGCGGCGTTGCTGCTGTCGGAGCACGTCACACCGGCGACCGTGCTCGGCGGCGTCCTGGTGATCGCGTGCGCGGGGCTGACGGTGCGTGCACGGTAGCTGCTTCGTCACGGCGCCTCGTGTCGCCCGGCGATAGCCAGCCGGCCCGAGTTCTCGTCGTCCTCCTCGAGCGCGCGCCGGGCGATGCGGCCGAGTGCGGCCCGTACGTCGGCGTGCAGCTCCGGCCGGTCCGAGTCGGCCGGCAGCCAGTCCCGGACGCTGTCGGTCAGCATCTCGGTCCACGCCGTCGAGATCCGCTGCACCTGCGCGCGCCCGGCGTCGGTGACGCGCAGCGCGGCACCGTCACGAGTCAGATACCCGTCGGCCACGATCTCGTCGAAGAACGACGTCAGCACGCCCTCCGGGATGCCGATGTGCCGCTCGATGCCGGACTGGGTCGCCGTGAGCCCGAGGATCCGCGCAGGCAGCCCGACCCCGAGGACACCCCACGCCGTCGGCACGTCGAGCGGGCTGCCCGACCGGGCGACGGCCTCGGCGAGCGCGCGCCCGCGATCCTGCCGCCGAAGGATCCGGCCGATGACGGTCTCGAGCTGGACCTCGGAGCTGCCCGCTTCGGGCATACCGAAGCCCTCCGAGGGCCCGCGGGCGCTGTCGCTCGCGGCCTCGCGCATCGCGACCTGCGGTAGGAACAGCGCCAGCACCAGCGCGAGCAGCGCCACTGGCACGACCCAGAGGAACACGCCATGCAGGGTCTCGGCGTAGGCGTGCACGATCGGGTCCCGTTGCGCGGCGGGCAGCGCACGCAGCTTGGCGGGCTCCATCGCCGCCGACGGATCGGTGAGCCGAGCCTGCATCACCGCCGGTGCGAGATGGGACCTCAGGCGGTTGGCGTACAGCGTGCCCATGACTGCCGCGCCGAACGACATGCCGAGTGTGCGGAAGAACGTCACCGCCGACGTGGCGGTGCCGAGGTCGCGGTAGCTCGCGGTGTTCTGCACGACGAGGGTGAGCACCTGCATGATCAAGCCGATCCCCAGGCCGAGCACGAAGATGTACAGCGACGTGACCAGCACCGACGTGTGCTCGTCCATCCGGGACAGTAGGTACAGCCCCACTGCGATCACCGCGGCGCCGGCGATCGGGAACGCCTTGTACCTACCGGTTCTGCCGACGACGGTGCCGGACGCCATCGCTGTGATCAGCAGGCCCAGCACCATCGGCAGTGTCCGCAGGCCGGATCCGGTGGCGGAGCTGCCCTGCGCGTACTGCAGGAACACGGGCAGGTACGTCATCGCGCCCAGCATCGCGAAGCCCACGATGAAGGCCAGGATCGAGGCGATGGTGAACACCCGCTGCTGGAACAGGTGCATCGGCAGGATCGGCTCCGCCGCACGTAGTTCCACGAACACGAAGATCACGTAGCCGACCACCGAACCGACGAACAGGCCGATGATCACCCCGGAGCCCCATGCGTACTGCGAACCGCCCCAAGACAATCCGAGGGTAAGCGCCACCGAGGCGAGCGCGACGAACGCCACGCCGAGGTAGTCGACGCGGGTCTTTATCCGCTCGGACGCCCCCGGGATGAACTTGAGCGCCATCGCCACGACCACGATCGCGACGGGCACATTGACATAGAACGCCCAGCGCCACGACAGATGATCGGTGAACAGTCCGCCGAGCAGGGGGCCGATCACCGTGGTCACGCCGAACACCGCCCCGAGGGCGCCCTGGTACTTGCCGCGCTCGCGCAGCGGGATCACGTCGGCGATGAGAGCCGTTG
Source organism: Tsukamurella soli (assembly GCF_039541155.1). NCBI lineage: Bacteria > Bacillati > Actinomycetota > Actinomycetes > Mycobacteriales > Tsukamurellaceae > Tsukamurella > Tsukamurella soli. The sequence goes on along the minus strand of NZ_BAABFR010000084.1, from coordinate 21,456 downwards.
CGGTGACGGTGATCCCGCCACCGCCGATGCCCTGCACCGCACGGGCGACGATCAGCCACTCCATGTTCGTCGAGAGGCCGCAGAAGAACGACCCCACGATGAACGTCACCACCGACACGATCAGCACGTTCTTGCGGCCGTAGAGGTCGCCGAACTTTCCGGCCAGCACCGTCGAGACCGTCTCGGCGAGCATGTATGCCGTGACGATCCAGCTCATGTGGCCCGCGCCGCCGAGGTCGCCGACGATGGTGGGGAGAGCCGTGGAGACGATGGTCTGGTCGAGTGCCGCCAGCAGCATCCCGACCATGATCGTGCCGAAGATCAGGTTGCGTTGCGCGACCGGGATCGGCGCGCGGGCGGCTGATTCGGGTGAGGCCGTGGCAGTGGTCATCTGTCTCTCCGTCCCGTCGAGGGCAGACTAACCGTGCGACCAGCCTCCCGCGGGGCGGAAACGCCGGATCCGCGCGTGTCAGTGTGAGGGTCGCTCACCGGGCGGTATGTCCCGGACGACGGCGACGCGGGTCACGGTTCGCCGGTCACGATCGTCGCCTCGTGTGTCACGGGCAGCGCGAGCGACGCGGCGATGTAGCACTGCTCGCCGGCCTCGTGATGCAGCGCCAGCGCGAGTTCGACGTCGGAGCCCGGCGCCACCGTCACCGTCGGGCGCAGGACGATCGATGTGAACCGGCCGCCCCCGCCCGGCGTCTCCGCCATCGTCCCCATGGCACCGTCGGCGTACGCCAGCACCACGATCCCGCGCAGCGCACACAGCGCGAGGTAGCTGAGCATGTGACAGTCGGCGGCCGCGGCGACCAGCAGTTGCTCCGGGTTCCACAGTGCCCCGTCGCCGAGGAAGTGCGGGTCGGCGGATGCGGTGATCGGCGCGGCGGCGTCGGAGGTGAGGGTGTGTTCCCGGCTGTATGCCCGATATCCGGAGGTGCCACCGGGCGCCGACCACTCGACGTCCACCGCGTAGGTATGCACAACAGACGTCATTCGTGTCACAGTAGTATTCATGAACCTCAAGCGCACCATGATCGCGCTCGTCGTCGCGGGCGCGGTGACAGCGTCCTCCCTCGCGACCGCAGGCGTCGCTCAGGCCGCCGATCTCACGTCGAGCTTCGCCGCCGTCCAGTCCGCGGTCGGTGTGCCGGTCGGGCTCGCGATCGCGCCCGCGAACGGTGCCGCCGACGTGGTGCTGGGCAACGACCCGGGCACGGTGGCCTGGTCGACGAGCAAGGTGCCGGTCGCGATCGCTGCCGAGCAGCAGTTCGGCTCCGCGGTGTCGGCCGACGTGAGCGCTGCGATCACCGAGTCCGACAACGCCGCCGCGCAGCGACTGTGGGACCGACTCGGGTCCGGACAGCAGGCCGCGACCGCGACCCAGAACGTCATCCGTGCGGGTGGCGACGGCGCCACCGTCGTCAACCCCACTGTGAGCCGAGCCGGATACACCGCGTTCGGGCAGACCCAGTGGACATACGCGAACCAGGCCACCTTCGCCGCGCACCTGACGTGCATGGCCGCGGCGGCGCCGGTGCTAGCGCTGATGCGCAACGTGGCGTCCGACCAGCAGTGGGGCGTCCAGTCGATCACCGGCGCCGCTGTGAAGGGCGGCTGGGGCCCGACGACCGACGGGCGGTACTACGTGCGTCAGATGGCCGTGATCAATACGAACGCGGGCCAGGTGGGCCTGGCGATGGGCACCGTCGCGGCGACGTTCGCCGCCGGGCAGGCCGTGCTGAACAAGGTCGGGGCGTGGGTCGGCCAGAACATCCCCAACCTGACATATGGGCACTGCTGATGGGGTCGCGCGTGCATCCGGGAGGCGCACTGAGGTCCGTCGTGCCCGATTCCGTGGTGTAGTGGTACGCGTGGACCCGACTCGCAGTGCAGTAGGACTGGTGGCGGCAGCAGCGCTGGCGGTGGCCCCCGCGGCCGTCGCTCAGGCCGCTCCCGGGCTCGTGGGCGGCTTCGCGGCCGTGCAACGCGCGGCCGGCGCGCCCATCGGCGTGGCGATCGCACCCGGGGGCGGGCGCGCGGCGATCGTGTTGGGCGACGACGGTGGCGGCTCGGCGTGGTCCACGATCAAGGTCCCGATCGCAGTGGCTGCGGAGCAGCGCTTCGGATCATCCTTGTCGGCGGACATGTCGGCCGCCATCGTCCACTCGGACAACGCCGCCGCCGAGCGGCTGTGGGCGGCGCTCGGCACGGGCTCGCGAGCCGCGGCGGCCGTGCAGCGGGTGATCCGCGCGGGTGGCGACGGCGCGACGGTGGTCGACGCCGAGAACGGGTGGGGTCTGACGCCCTGGACCAACGCGAACGAGGCTACGTTCGCTGCGCACCTCGCGTGCATCCGCGGCGCGGGACCTGTGATGGCGCTGATGCGCGGGGTGGACGGCACGCAGCGGTGGGGCGCGGCGACGCTTCCCGGCGCCGCGGTCAAGGGCGGCTGGAGTCCGTCCGGCGGCCGGTACGTCGTGCGGCAGATGGCCGTGATCTCGACGCCGACCGGCCAGGCCGGGGTGTCCATGAGCACCGTGGCGCCCACCTTCACCGCCGGCACGCGGGTCCTCGACCGGGTCGGCGCGTGGCTGCGCGCGAACCAGGCGCAGCTGCCCGGCGGGCACTGCTGACATGCAGCGGATACACGGCTTCGGCCGGGCCCGCGGCCTGATCACCGCACTGCTCACCGTCGGCGCGCTCGCTGTCGCGGGCTGCACGATCGGCGACGACGGCAGCGGCGTGGCGAGCCACACGGCGGCGTCGACGTCCCCGTTGGTCGCGCCCACGCTGAACCCGTCCGCGTCGGCGTCCCGCTCTGCACCTCCGTCGCGCCCCGCCCCGCCCGAGCCCGCGCTCGCGGCGTCGTTCAAGACCCTCGTCGCCCAGACCGATGCCACCGTGGGAGTCGCGGTCGCGCCGGTGGGCGGCGGGCCCGGGCTGGCGTTCGGTGCCGCGGGCGACGTGGCGTGGTCGACGAGCAAGGTGCCGCTGGCGATCGCGGCGAGTGTGTTGGGCCCATCGGTGCAGGCGGACACACGCAGCGCGATCATCGAGTCGGACAACGCCGCGGCGCAGCGGTTGTGGGAGCGGCTGGGTGGCGGACGGACGGCGGCGGCGAAGGTGCAGGCGGTGTTGCGGGCCGACGGCGATCAGCAGACGACCGTGAATCCCTTCGTGACCCGGCCCGGCTACACGGCGTTCGGGCAGACGGTGTGGACGTACGCGAACCAGGCGGCGTTCGCGGCCCACCTGCCGTGCGATCCGAAGGCGGCGCCGATCCTGCAGCTGATGCAGGACGTGGACACCGATCAGCACTGGGGTGTGCAGCAGTTGTTCGACGGGAGTGCGGTCAAAGGCGGTTGGGGGCCGACGACCGACGGTCGGTACTACGTTCGGCAGCTCGCGGTGCTCGACAGGGGGCAGCGGAAGGTCGCCGTGTCGATCGGGATCCTCGCCCCGGACTTCGGCTCGGGCCAGACGCTACTCGACACCGTCGGCGCGTGGGTGCACGCGAACTTCGACCGGCTCCCCACCGGTAGCTGTCCGGCGTAGCGGGCGCGGCGCGAGGGGAGCGCCTCGGACATGTCGGGGGTAGTCGGTACGCTCGGCACGTGGGCAAGTTCAGCAACAAGATGTGGAAGATGCTCGGGGCGCAGACCTCGGTCAACCAGTCGCGGTCGGTAGCCCTGATCGAGGCGTCGACCGCATTCGACGACTGGGCGAAGGAACTCGGCGACAGCGAGATCGCCGACGCGGCGATCGAGCTCGACGTGTATCAGGCAAAGTCCGAGGACAGGGCTCGGTTCCTGGCGCTCGCGCGTGAGGTCGCCGACCGCAGCCTGGGGCTGCGGCCGTTCGACGTGCAGCTGCAGGGTGCGGACCGGATACTCGAGGGGGATGTGGTCGAGATGGCCACCGGTGAGGGCAAGACGCTGGTCGGCGCCATCGCCGCAGCGGGAATGGCCCTGTCGGGGCGCAGCGTGCACGTGATCTCACCGAACGACTACCTCGCCCGCCGCGACTCCGAGTGGATGAAGCCGTTCTTCGACCTGCTGGACGTGACCGTCGGCTTCGTCACGGAGAACTCCACGCGTGAGGAACGGCGCGTCGCGTACGCCCGCGACGTGGTGTACGGGTCGGTCAACGAGATCGGTTTCGACGTACTGCGCGACCAACTGGTCACCGAGGCGAAAGACCTGCTGTCGCCGACCCCCGACGTCGCGATCGTGGACGAGGCCGACTCGGTGCTGGTCGATGAGGCGTTGATCCCGCTGGTGCTCGCGGGGTCGGTCAAGGGCGACGTGCCGCAGGCCGCGATCATGGAGGTGGTGGCCCGGCTGCGCGAGGGCAAGCACTACGAGATCGACCCGGACGGCAAGTCGGCGTTCCTCACCGAAGACGGCTCCCAGTTGGTCGAGGAGGAGCTCGGCGGCATCGACCTGTACAGCGAGCTCCACGTGGGCACGACGCTTCCGCAGGTGAACATCGCGCTGCACGCCTACGCGCTGGTGGAGAAGGACATCCACTACATCGTCCGCGACGGCGCGGTGAAGCTGATCAACAGTTCACGCGGCCGGGTCGCGGAGCTGCAGCGCTGGCCCGACGGTCTGCAGGCCGCGGTCGAGGCGAAAGAGGGCCTGGCGCAGACCGACTCGGGTGAGGTGATCGACACCATCACGGTGCAGGCGCTGCTGCAGCGCTATCAGCGGGTGTGCGGCATGACCGGCACCGCACTGGCGGCCGGCGAGCAGCTACGCCAGTTCTACGATCTCGGTGTCTCGCAGATCCCGCCCAACACGCCCAATATCCGGGTCGACCAGCCGATGCGCGTATACGACAACAAGGGCAACAAGGTCGCCGCCATCGTCGACTACGTCCGCGAGGTGCACGAGACCGGGCAGCCGGTGCTGATCGGCACGCACGATGTGGCCGAGTCGGAGGAGCTGGTGCACATGCTCAAGATCTCCGGCGTCAAGGCCACGGTGCTCAACGCGAAGAACGACGCCGAGGAGGCGCGGATCATCGCGGAGGCGGGAACGAAGGGCGCAGTGACCGTGTCGACCCAGATGGCCGGTCGCGGCACCGACATCAAGCTCGGGGGCAGCCACGCCGACGACGACAGCGCGGCGCACGACGAGGTCGCCGCGCTCGGCGGCCTGTGCGTGGTCGGTACCGGCCTGCACGAGACCGAGCGTCTCGACCAGCAGCTGCGCGGCCGCGCCGGCCGGCAGGGCGACCCGGGCACCTCCGTGATCTTCGCGTCCGTGGAGGACCCGATCGTCGAGCGGCACCTGCCGCTGAAGAAGCCGCCGACCAACGCAGACCCCGAGACCGGCGAGTTCCCGCGGGGCAAGGTCGCGGCGGACATGTTGGACCAGGCGCAGCGGGTGGCCGAGGGCGCGATGCTCGAGACCCACGGCAACACCTGGCGGTACAACCAGCTGGTCAACCAGCAGCGGGATCTGGTGATCGCGCGGCGCGCGGCGCTGCTCACCACGGACGTGGCGTTCGAGGAGTTCCAGAAGCTCGAGCCCGAGCGGTACGAGGAACTGCACGGGACGGACGGCGACGGGATCACCGACGAGGTGTTGACCGCCGCGGCGCGGGAGGCGTTCCTGTTCCACCTCGACCGGGCGTGGGCGGATCATCTCGCGTTCGTCTCCGAGGTGCAGTCGACCATCCACCTGCGGGCACTCGGCAGGCAGTCGCCGCTGGACGAGTTCCACCGGCTCGTCGTGGAGGAGTTCGTCAAGCTGCCCGAGGACGCGGTCGAGCGCGCGCGGGAGACGCTGCGGACGGCGACGATCACCGCCGACGGTATCGACCTCGACGCGAGCGATCTCGGCCGCACCACGTTGACGTGGACGTACATGGTGCACGACAACCCGTTCGCGTCGAAGGGCATGCAGGGCATGCTCGGGGCCTTCGGGTAAGCGGTGGCCGACGCGGGAGCGGACCCGGCCGTGCGCGACGCCGGGGCGCTGACCATCCCCAATGCGCTGAGCGTGCTGCGGCTGATCGGAATCCCCGTCTTCCTGCTCCTGCTGTTCCTGTGGCGGAACGACGCGTGGGCCCTCGTGGTGCTGATGCTCGCCGGGTTCACCGACTGGCTGGACGGCAAGCTGGCGCGGCTTCTCGATCAGCAGTCGGCGCTGGGCGCGCTGCTGGACCCGCTGGCCGACCGCCTGTACATGCTGGCGATCCCGATCGCACTGGGCGTGCGCGGGATCCTGCCGTGGTGGTTGATCGCGCTGCTGATCGGCCGGGAGGTCGTGCTGGCCGGAACGATCCCCCTGCTGCGCAGCCGCGGACTGACGGCGCTGCCGGTGCTGTACCTGGGCAAGGCGGCGACGTTCGCGCTCATGTATGGCATGCCGATGGTCCTGGCGGGGACGTTCGACAACTGGGTGGGCACCGTGATGCACCCGCTCGGCTGGGCATTCCTGTTGTGGGGCACGGGGATGTACCTGTGGACGATGGTCCTGTACTGGTATCAGACGATCCTCGCGGTCCGAATCCTGCCCAGGGCCGGCAGGTGACGGACGCGTGTTGCCCCGCGCGACGCTCGCCCACTAAGTTGAAGCGAGCCGCGGGCAGCCGCGGCGCCAGAGCTTTCGGAAGGATCTTCACTTGAGCGCCAGCACTCCCGAAGAACTGCTGTACACGCCCGAGCACGAATGGCTGCTGAAGAAGTCCGAGACCGTGGTGCGGATCGGGATCACCGAATTCGCGCAGGACCAGCTCGGCGACGTCGTGTTCGTGAAGCTGCCCGACGACGACGAGGAGGTCACCTCGGGCGACTCGTTCGCCGAGGTCGAGTCCACCAAGAGCGTGTCGGACATCTACGCACCGCTCAGCGGCCGCGTGGTGGCCGTGAACGCGGGGCTGGACCAGGCCCCGCAGCTGATCAACGAGGACCCCTACGGTGAGGGCTGGATCGTCGAGATCGAGGCGCCGTCGCCGGACGACCTCGAGTCCGCGCTGGGCGAGTTGCTCGACGCAGACGGGTACAAGGCGCTGATCAGCGGCGATTAGTTCGGCGAGGGGAACCCGCTGCCCGCGGACCAACCGCAGGGTACCGTTGGCCGGGAGACCCGGTCGGTACGGGATATTCACGATCGGTAGCCATGAATCACACACAAAGGAGCGATGTGAGCGAGAACGACAAGGGCCTCGAAGAGACTCCCGTAGAGACCACTTCGGTCTTCCGCGCCGACATCATCCGCGAGATGGATGCGTCGGGCGGCTCGGAGAGCGATGCTCCGGTGTCGGGCACCGAGAACCTTCCTGCCGGTTCGGCGCTGCTCGTGGTCAAGCGCGGCCCGAACGCGGGCTCGCGCTTCCTGCTCGACCAGGACACCACCTCCGCCGGTCGGCATCCCGACAGCGACATCTTCCTCGACGATGTCACGGTGAGCCGCCGGCACGCCGAGTTCCGCAGCGTCGATGACGGGTTCACCGTCGTCGACGTGGGCAGCCTGAACGGTACGTACGTCAACCGCGAGCCCGTCGATTCGGCCCCGCTGAGCAACGGCGACGAGGTGCAGATCGGTAAGTTCCGCCTCGTGTTCTACTCGGCGGCCAAGACCGACTCCGCGGGATAGCCGAGTGACGGCCCCGCGTCAGGAACCCACATCCGCGACGATGTCGATCGGGGCGGTGCTCGAGCAGCTTCGCGCGGAGTTCCCCGATGTGACCATCTCGAAGATCCGGTTCCTCGAGTCCGAGGGGCTGGTGACGCCGGGGCGGTCACCGTCGGGCTATCGCCGATTCTCGACGAAGGACTGCGAGCGGCTGCGCTACGTGCTCACCGCGCAGCGCGACTTCTACCTGCCCCTGAAGATCATCAAGGAGCAGCTGGACGCGCACGATCGCGGCGAGCAGGTCGAGGGCCCGGCACCGCGCGCACCTCGGACTCTGGCGACGGTCCAGTCGAGCGAGCCGGCGGACTTCCTCGCCAGGCGGCAGACCCGGATCAGCCGCGCCGACCTGATCGAGCGGGTCGGGTGCGACGAGTCGTTCCTGCGCGAGCTGGAGCGCTCGGCCCTGGTGTCGCCCGGCAAGGTGGGTTACTTCGACGAGGACGCGATTGCGCTGGTGTCCGCTGCGAAGGCGTTGGCGGAGTACGGCTTCGAGGCGCGCCACCTGCGTGCGTTCAAGACATCCGCCGACCGCGAGGCCGGCCTGATCGCCCAGATCGCCAACCCGATCGCACGGGGCGGTGACTCGGGAGCCGCCGAGCGTGCGGCCGAGCTGATCCGCGAGCTCGCCGCGCTGTCGGTGGCGTTCCATACGCAGCTGGTGAAGTCGGCTGTGAAGGATGCCGTCCGCTGATCCGGGGCGTGCGCCGATCGGCCCAGCCGGGCGGTTGATCGCTAGACTGGGGGATGAGACACGGCGGCGGCGCCGATGCCTCAGCGGCCCATCGGCTGAGAGAAGGAGGCGGGTTCTCGTGATCAAGATGAGCGTGGTGGGGATCCGTATGGACCCGCCGCAGAACGATCCGGTGTTGCTGCTCCGCGAGGTGGCAGGGGAGCGGTACCTGCCGATCTGGATCGGGCAGGGCGAGGCGTCGGCGATCGCCATGAAGCTGCAGGGGATCTCGCCGCGCCGGCCGCTGACCCACGATCTCATCGTGGACCTGATCAAGGGCATGGGCCGCGAGCTCACCGAGGTGCGGATCACGGATCTGCAGGACGGCACGTTCTACGCGGACCTGGTGCTCGACGGTGACGTGACGGTGTCGGCCCGGCCGTCGGATTCCGTCGCCGTCGCCGTGCGGTTCGAGGTGCCGATCTATGCCGAGGAGCAGGTGCTGGCCGAAGCGGGGCTGGTGCTGCCCGACGAGGGCGGCGCGGAGGGCGAGCAGTCCGACGGTGACGACAGCGAGCCGGTCGCCAAGGCTGACGACGAGGTCGAGAAGTTCAAGGAGTTCCTCGACAGCATCTCGGCGGACGACTTCAAAGCCCCCGACGAGCCCTGAACGTAACGAATCCGTCTCAACCTCAACTTCAGCTTCACCCTTTGGGTGTGTCGCGTTGATTCGGTTCCCGTCGCCCCCTACCGTTCTCCGCAGACACCGCGAAACGGCCCGAGCAGCCGAGGAGCGGGCGCGTACCCTTCAGGGAGCGCACGAAGCGAGAGGGAGACGTCAGTGACCGATCAGGCTAACAGCGCGCAGGGCGACAAGACCACCACATCCCAGATGGGGACTCAAGGCTCGCTCGACGACATCGCGCCCGGCCTGTTTCCCGACGACTCCATCCCGGACGACCTCCTCGGCTACCGCGGACCCAGCGCCTGCCAGATCGCCGGCATCACCTACCGACAGCTCGACTACTGGGCTCGCACCTCCCTGGTCGTCCCCTCGATCCGCGGCGCAGCAGGCTCGGGCAGCCAGCGGCTCTACTCCTTCAAGGACGTCCTCGTCCTCAAGATCGTCAAGCGTCTGCTCGACACCGGAATCTCCCTGCAGAACATCCGCGTCGCCGTCGACCACCTCCGGCAGCGGGGCGTCGAGGACCTCGCCAAGATCACCCTCTTCTCCGACGGCACCACCGTGTACGAGTGCACCAGCGCCGAGGAGGTCGTGGACCTGCTCCAGCACGGCCAGGGCGTGTTCGGCATCGCCGTCTCCGGGGCCATGCGCGAGCTGACCGGCACCATCGCCGACTTCCCGGGCGAGCGCGCCGACGGGGGGCAGGCGGACGCCACCCCCGAAGACGAGTTGGCATCGCGCCGCCGCAACCGCGCTCGCGCCACGGGTTAGTCGACGGTTGTCCCCGCGCTCGACGGGGCGCGGTTCGCGGCGCGTGCCGTGAGGGCGTCGTAGATCGGGGTGGAGCGCAGCAGCATCGCCACCAGCATCGCGATCGCGCAGGCGCCGAGCATCGGCGGGAGCAGCACCGTCGAGCCCGTCATCTCGGTTCCCAGCACCAGCCCCGTCACCGGTGCACGCACCGACGCCGTGAAGAACGCCACCATCCCCACCAGCGCCATGCCCGCGGCCTGCGGGGCATGGTCGGGCGCGAGATGTGTCGCTGCGAGCCCGACGATCAGACCGGTCTCGGCGCCGAGCGTCAGCATCGGTGCGAAGATGCCGCCCGGTGTCGTCGCTGCGTAGGACGCGACGGTCAACGCGAACCGCAGCGCCAGCACGCCGCACGCCGTGATCACGGCCCCGTGGCCGAGCAACGCCTCCTGGGTGAGGTTGTCGCCGCCGCCCACCATCGACGGCGCGATCCAGGCGATGACGCCCACCGCCGCGCCGATGGCGACGGCCCGCACGCTCACCGGGATCCGGCTGTGGTCGGCCCAGTGCAACCCGGCCATCACGGCAGCGTTGAACGCCACGCCCAGCACGCCGCACGTGAGCGCGACGACGACCACCGTGGGCGTGTGCACGGCGCGCGGCTGTTCCAGCGAGGCGACCGAGAACACCGTTCCGTTCGGGATCACCAGCCGGGCCGCGAGGAATCCCGAGCCCGAGGCGAGGAGTGTGGCGAGCGTGGTGCGTAGGTCGAACCGCTTGAGGAGCTCCTCGAGCACGAACACGCCGCCCGCGATCGGCGCGTCGAACGCTGTCGCGAGTCCCGCGGCGGCACCGCCCGCCACCAGGATCCGCAGGTCCTCGCTGCTCAGCCGCATCACACGCGAGACGGCCACGGCGACGATCCCGCCCATCTGTACCGACGGTCCCTCGCGCCCGAGTGCCAGCCCGGGTCCCATCGCCAGGAGGCCACCGACGTACTTCACCGGCAGGATGCGCAACCGGCCCGGCGCGGCCCGTCCTTCGACGACCGCCTCCACCCGCGGGATTCCACTTCCCTCGGCGTGCGGCTCGGCGCGGTGCACGAGGAGCGCGGCGGCGGCCGTCGCCGCGGCACAGGACAGCACGAACGCGGCGCAACCCCAGGCGCTGTGGCCGTGTGACCACCCCACGAAGTCGGTGCGCCACGTGCCGAGGTGGTCGAGGACCAGCCGGAAGCTCGAGGCGACCAGCCCCGTCACGCCGCCGACGATCACCGCCGCTGCGCAGAACCACAGGAGGCGGGCACCATCGGGACCGGTCTGGGGGTGCGGATCGTCCATCGATAACGAACGTAGGCGACCGCCGGCAGCGACCCGCGGCCGGGCTGCCGGACGTCGGAGCGACGGGGGATCGGGCGCCGGGTAAACTCGAGGTGCGCCGCAGCACCGCGTGGGAGAGTCTCGTGGGCGATCAGCCCGGGAGCGCCGAAGGAGCAACACCTCTCCGTCAACCTCTCAGGCACACCGGACCGCGTGGGACGGGCGCCTCTGGAAAGGGTGGAATCGACCACCCGCCCACGGGGAAAGTCGGGTACCTCCTGGCGAATCTCTCAGGCGCCCGGCACTTCTCGGGGCAGGCGACAGAGGGGGAGGGCGCCGGTCCGTAGCCACGTGCCGGTCCCTGCTCTGCACCGCGAAGAGGTCCCCATGTCCGGTTCCCGACCCGAGCCGCGAGAGTCGGCCGCCCCGTTCGTCTCCCGCCACATCGGCCCCGACACCGTCGAGCTCGAGCAGATCCTGCAGGTCATCGGCTACGACAGCCTCGACGACCTGGCGCGTGCGGCCGTGCCCTCGGCGATCCTCGACGCCGCGGACGACAACGGCCTCGACGCGCTGCCGGCGCCCGCCACCGAGCACGAGGCGCTCGCCGAGCTCGCCGCCCTCGCCGAGCGGAACACCGTCGCCCGCTCCATGATCGGGCTCGGCTACTACGACACGCTGACCCCGCCGGTACTGGTCCGCAATATCGTCGAGAACCCGGCCTGGTACACCGCCTACACGCCGTACCAGCCCGAGGTCAGCCAGGGGCGGCTCGAGGCCCTGCTCAACTTCCAGACGATGGTCTCGGACCTCACCGGTATGGAGGTGGCCAACAGCTCGATGCTCGACGAGGCCACCGCCGCCGCCGAGGCCATGACGCTGCTGCGCCGCGCCGGGCGCTCGAAGTCGCCGCGCGTGCTCGTCGACCTGGACGTCTTCCCGCAGACCCTCGCGGTGATCGAGACCCGCGCCCGGCCGCTGAGCATCGAGGTGGTGTCCGCGGACCTGTCGACCGGCCTCCCGGACGGCGAGTTCTTCGGCGTCATCCTGCAGACCCCCGGCGCCTCCGGCCGGATCCCTGACGTCGCCGCTGTGATCGAGGCCGCGCACGGGCGCGGCGCGCTCGTCGCCGTCGGCGCAGACCTGCTCGCCATGACCCTGCTGACCCCGCCCGGTGAGCAGGGTGCGGACGCCTGCTTCGGCACCACCCAGCGGTTCGGCGTGCCGCTCGGCTTCGGCGGGCCGCACGCCGGGTACCTCGCGGTGCACGGCAAGCACGCCCGGCAGATCCCCGGTCGGCTGGTCGGCGTCTCCAAGGACGACGACGGCAACCTCGCCTACCGCCTCGCCCTGCAGACCCGCGAGCAACACATCCGCCGCGAGAAGGCCACCTCCAACATCTGTACCGCGCAGGTGCTGCTCGCGGTACTCGCGGCGATGTACGCCAGCTACCACGGTCCCGACGGGCTGACCGCCATCGCGCGGCGCGTGCACTCCCGGGCGAAGCTGTTCGCCGATGCACTGGGCGACGCCGTCGTCCATGAGGCGTTCTTCGACACGGTCCTGGTGCGGGTCCCCGGCCGCGCCGACGACGTGATCGCTGCGGCCAAGGCCGCGGGATACAACCTGTGGCGCGTCGACGCCGATCACGTCTCGATCGCCTGCGACGAGACCACCACCGACGCCGACGTGGCCGCCGTGCTGGACGCGTTCGGCGTCGAGGCAGGGGCCGACGGGGCCGGCGTGTTCGGCGACCGGACCTCGGAGTTCCTCACGCACCCCGCATTCCACCGGTACCGCACCGAGACGGAGATGCTGCGCTATCTGCGGCGGCTTGCGGACAAGGACATCGCGCTCGACCGCAGCATGATCCCGCTCGGTTCGTGCACCATGAAGCTCAACGCGACCGCCGAGATGGAGGCCATCACCTGGCCGGCCTTCAACCGGCTGCACCCGTTCGCGCCGGCCGCCGACACCGTCGGCATCCGGGAGCTGATCGGCGATCTCGAGACGTGGTTGACCGCGATCACGGGCTACGACCGCGTGTCCCTGCAGCCCAACGCCGGCAGCCAGGGCGAGTACGCCGGCCTGCTCGCGATCCGGAACTATCACGTCTCGCGGGGCGATGAGCACCGCACCGCCTGCCTGATCCCGTCCAGCGCGCACGGCACCAACGCGGCGTCCGCCGTGATGGCCGGGCTGAAGGTGGTCGTGGTGGCGTGTCGCGAGAACGGCGACGTGGACACCGCCGACCTCAAGGAGAAGATCGCCGCGCACGCCGACGACCTCGCGGCGATCATGATCACCTACCCGTCGACGCACGGCGTGTACGAGCACGAGGTGCGCGAGATCTGCGGCGCCGTGCACGACGCCGGCGGTCAGGTGTACGTGGACGGTGCCAACCTGAACGCGCTGGTCGGGCTCGCGCGGCCGGGTCGGTTCGGCGGCGACGTGAGCCACCTGAACCTGCACAAGACGTTCTGTATCCCGCACGGCGGCGGTGGCCCCGGCGTCGGACCGATCGGTGTCCGCAGCCACCTCGCGCCGTTCCTGCCCGGGCACCCGCTCGCGCCGGAACTCGGGGGCGGCCCCACGATCAGCGCCGCTCCGTACGGCAGCGCCTCGATCCTCCCGATCACCTGGGCGTACATCCGGATGATGGGTGCCGACGGCCTGCGGCGCGCGACGCTGACCGCCATCGCGTCCGCGAACTACATCGCCGCGCGGCTCGACGACTACTTCCCGGTGCTGTACACGGGGGAGAACGGAAAGGTCGCGCACGAGTGCATCCTGGACGTCCGGGGCATCACCAAGGCCACCGGCGTGACCGTCGACGACGTCGCGAAGCGGCTCGCGGACTACGGCTTCCATGCCCCCACCATGAGCTTCCCGGTGGCCGGGACGCTGATGGTCGAGCCCACCGAGAGCGAGTCGCTCACCGAGATCGACGAGTTCTGCGACGCGATGATCGCGATCAAGGGTGAGATCGACCGGGTGGCAGCGGGCGAATGGCCGGTGGACGACAACCCGCTGCGCGGTGCCCCGCACACCGCCGAATCCCTGGTGGCGCAGTGGAACCACCCCTATTCACGGGAGACCGCGGTGTACCCGATGGGTCTGCCTTCGGGGGGCGCGCGGACCAAGGTATGGCCGTCGGTGCGGCGGATCGACGGCGTGTTCGGCGACCGGCACCTGGTCTGCTCCTGCCCGCCGATCGACGCCTTCGCCTAGCGCCCCGTCGGGATCTCGGGTCGGCTGCTACTCGGTGGTGACGGCATCGGCGATCGCGGTGAGTGCGGCGACCGAGGGCGCAGGGAGGGGCTCGACGGTGGCGAAGGCGACCGCGGCGGTCGCCTTCGGGGTCGGCTGGTCGGGCACGCGGAAGCCGGCAGCGGCGAGGGGGCGTGCGTTCGCATCCCGCCCGAGGAACGTCACGAAGTCGGCCGCGCCGTGGGTCTGCGCGTCGGACAGGCTCTGGTCGTCGAGCGAGACGGCCGGGAAGGTCGCGGACGCCGTTCCACCGCTCAGCGCCACCCCGACGATCCCCGAGTCGGGGTGCGCGGCCGTGTACGCGTAGAGCTCCTGCTCCGTGACGGGCACCGCATGGATCGCACCCGCCTTCGGATCCTTCTGCGCGGCAAGCGCGTTCAGGGCGTCGACCGTGGTCTCCGGCCGCGCCTTCGGCGCTCCCGAGGCGAGTCGGGCGAGGGTCGTGCCCACCTGCGGGCCACGGGCGACCGAGTCGGCGATCGGCCCGACGGCGTGCGCCACGCCGGCCGCGATCGACTGGGCGGCGAGGTACGTGGCGTCGCTGTCGTCGCCGGTCGGCAGCGCCAGTCGCAGTCCACCCCAGCCCGGCGCGCGGCGGGCGAGGCCGCGCGGACCCTGCAGTACGGGGACATCGACCCAGGCGACGCCGTCGAGGGATCTCGCGAGGGGGGAGCGCACGGCGAGTAGGACCGGCGACGTGACAAGCGAGGTCGGCGCCCCCGAGAGCGCCGCCGGCGTGGCGACCTGCAGCCGCGCCGACCAGACGGTCGACTGCGGTACCCACAGGGCAGGCCGCGGGCCGGTGCCCCACTGGCCGACCAGGCCGGTGAGCACGGTCGCGGCGGGCATATCGGTGACCGTCACGGAGACGCAGTAGTCGTCGGTGATGTCGCGCGTCGCGTTGAACGCGAGCGCGACCCGCTTCAGCGGCTCGGCCAGTTCCGGTGTCGCGACCACCGGGACCTGCGCGTCGCCGCGTACGCATTGCTGCGCAGCCTGCTCGCCCTGGCGGTCGGACACCCCGCCGAGCCACACCATCCCGATCACCACGATCACGACCAGGGCGGCGATCACCGCCACCACGATCACCCAGGGGGCGACGCGGCGGTTACCCGACCCCGACGAATGCGAACCCATCGCTATGGAACCTACCGCACCCGCATGCCGCTACCTGCGGAAGAGGCCCTGCGGTGGGGCGGGCGAGTCGTCGGCGGTGGCGGCCGTACGCGGACGCGCGCCGCCCGGGAACCGGACCGCCTCGGCCCCGCCGACGACGGTGGCGGGGAACGGATCCGACGCTGCCCGCCGGGCGAACGCGATCGGGTCCACCGGCCCGGTCACGAGCACCAGATTGCCGAATCTGCGGCCCTTGAGTACGCCCGGCTCGGCGACGATCGTCACCGGTCCGAGGGACTCGGCCACCGTCGCCGTCAGCGCACGGGCGAAGGCGAGTCCGCCACCGTCGGCCGCGTTGACCGCCACCACCCCGCCGGGCGCGAGCAGGGGGAGCAGCGAGCGGAAGAATTCGACCGTGGTCAGCCCGGCGGGGGTTCGGGCCCCCGCGAACACGTCTACGACCAGTAGGTCGACCGTGCCGAGCATGCCCGCGGGTAGCACCGTCGCGGCGTTGCGGGCGTCGGCGCAGCGGACCCGGATCTGGGCCCCGCGGGGCATCGGGAGCTCGCGGCGGACGGCGTCGATCACGGCCCGGTCCGCCTCGATCACCTGCTGGCGCGACCCCGGCCGGGTGTGCGCGACGTAGCGCGGCACCGTCATCCCGCCGCCGCCCAGGTGCACTGCGGTGACGGGATCGTGCGGGTCGGCGACGAGGTCCACGACATGACCGATCCGCCGCACGTACTCGAAGACGAGATTCGCGGGATCGGTGGTGTCGACGTAGCTCTGCGGAGTCCCGTCGAGTTCGACGATGAAGCCGCCGGGGTTGTCGCGATCGGCGATCACGGCGACCCCGGCGGCTTCGGCCACGGGACGGCTAGGCGTTTGCGGCCTTGAACTCGCGGCGGCGGGCGTGCAGGATCGGCTCGGTGTAGCCGTTCGGCTGCTTGGTGCCCTCGAGGATCAGGTCCTTCGCCGCCTGGAACGCGATGTTGGTGTCGAAGTCGGGCGCCAGCGGGCGGTACGCCGGATCGCCGGCGTTCTGCTGGTCGACGACCGGAGCCATGCGCTCGAGGCTCGCGACGACCTCGTCCTCGGTGACGATGCCGTGCCGCAGCCAGTTGGCCAGCAGCTGGCTGGAGATGCGCAGCGTGGCGCGGTCCTCCATCAGCGCGACATCGTGGATGTCGGGCACCTTGGAACAGCCCACGCCCTGGTCGATCCAGCGCACCACGTAGCCGAGGATGGACTGGCAGTTGTTGTCCAGCTCCTCGCGCTTCTCCTCGTCGCTCCAGTCGGTCTTCGGCGCGAGCGGGATGGTGAGGATGTCGTCGACCGACGCCGGGTCGCGCTTGGCGATGTCGTTCTGCACCTCGAACACGTCCACCAGGTGGTAGTGCAGGGCGTGCAGGGTCGCGGCGGTCGGGGACGGCACCCACGCGGTGGTGGCGCCGGCCTTCGGCTGGGCGATCTTCTGCTCGAGCATCGCCGCCATCAGGTCGGGCATGGCCCACATGCCCTTACCGATCTGGGCCTTGTGCTGCAGCCCGGCGTGCAGGCCGATGTCGACGTTCGAGTCCTCGTACGCCGAGATCCACTTCTGGGACTTCATCTCGCCCTTGCGGACGACGGGGCCGGCCAGCATCGAGGTGTGGATCTCGTCGCCGGTGCGGTCCAGGAAGCCGGTGTTGATGAACACGACGCGGTCGGCCGCTGCCTCGATGGACGCCTTCAGGTTGACGGTGGTACGCCGCTCCTCGTCCATGATGCCCACCTTGAGGGTGGTGCTGGGCAGGCCCAGCAGCGTCTCGACGCGGCTGAACAGCTCGACGGTGAACGCGACCTCCTCCGGGCCGTGCATCTTGGGCTTCACGATGTAGATCGAGCCGGTCCGCGAGTTGGACAGGCCCTCCTCGCCCAGCCCGTGGATGGCGCCGAGCGCGGTGACCACGGCGTCGAGGATGCCCTCGCCCACCGGGTTACCCTCGGCGTCCAGGACGGCGTCGGTGGTCATCAGGTGGCCCACGTTGCGGACGAACAGCAGCGACCGACCGTGCAGCGTCAGCTCGGAGCCGTCGGGCGCGGTGTAGACCCGGTCCGGGTTCAGTACGCGGGTGAACGTCTTGCCGCCCTTGCTGACCTCCTCGGAGAGGTCGCCCTTGTTGAGGCCCAGCCAGTTGCGGTAGCCGATCACCTTGTCGTCGGCGTCGACCGCGGCCACCGAGTCCTCGAGGTCCATAATCGTGGTGATCGCGGACTCGACGAGCACGTCCTTGACGCCCGCGGCGTCGGTGGAGCCGATCGGGGAGCTCGGGTCGATCTGGATCTCGAGGTGCAGGCCGTTGTGGCGCAACAGGATCGCCGACGGTGACGCCGGGTCGCCGACGTAGCCGGCGAACACACCCGGGTCCGCCAGGCCCACGGTGTGGCCGTCGACGACGGCGTGGAGGACGCCATCGACTGTGCCGGACCGATCGGCTCCGCCGACGACCGCGTACTCCGTCACGTCCGCGTGCGATCCCGACTCCAGCGGAACGGCCTCGTCGAGGAACTTCTTCGCGTACGCGATGACCTTGTCGCCGCGGACCTTGTTGTAGCCCTTCCCCTTCTCCGCACCGTCGGCCTCGGGGATGGCGTCCGTGCCGTACAGCGCGTCGTACAGCGAGCCCCATCGGGCGTTCGCGGCGTTGATCGCGAAGCGGGCGTTGAGGATCGGCACGACCAGCTGCGGCCCGGCCGTCGAGGTGATCTCGGTGTCGACGTTCTCGGTGGTGATCTGGAAGTCGTCGGGTTCGGGCACGAGGTAGCCGATGTCGGTGAGGAACTGCTTGTAGGCCGGGAAGTCCACGGCGCCGGGGTTCGCGGAGTGATAGGCGTCGATCTGCGCCTGGAGGTCGTCGCGGCGCGCCAGCAGGTCGGCGTTGCGGAACGCGAGGTCCTCGATGAGCTGCGCGGTTCCGGCCCAGAAGGCCTGCTGGTCTACGCCCGTGCCCGGGAGGGCCTCGTTATTGATGAAGTCGTAGAGCACCGTCGCGACCTGCAGGCCGTTGACGGCGGTACGGGCGGTGTCGACCATGTGGTTGTCCCCTTCGTCGTCGCGCTTCCACGCTGAAGCTGCCGGACTGATGTTACCCGCTGGTAGGCAACCAGTGGATGCCCGGCAGGTTCCATCGTGCCACGGTCGCCGCGGCCGGTCGCGGGAGCCTGGGGTGGATCCGCGCGGTACGGGCTGCCGAGCATCCGGGGCGGAGTCGGGAGAAGATATCGCGCATGGGTGAGCGAGTGCGCTTCGAGAGTTCGGTGGGGCCGACGCTGGCCGGGTTGATCGAGGAGCCGGTGGGGGACGCCCGGGGATGGGCGGTGTTCTCGCACGGGTTCACGCTCGGCAAGGATTGCCCCGCGGCTTCCCGGATCAGCAAGCAGTTGGCCTCCGAAGGGATCGGCGTCCTGCGCTTCGACAACCTCGGGCTCGGCGATTCGGAGGGCGACTGGGGCGACGGCTCGTTCACGGTGAAGGTCGAGGACACCAAGCGCGCGGTGGCGTTCATGACCGAGCGTGGGACCCCCGTCGACGTTCTGGTCGGGCACTCGTGGGGTGGCGCCGCGGTGATCGCGGCGGGGGCCGCGCTGCCGGACGTGAAGGCGGTCGCCACCGTCGGCGCGCCGTTCGACCCCAGGCACGTCGAGCATCAGTACGACACCGTCCTGGGTCGTGTCCTGGCCGAGGGGCATGCCGAGTGGATGGTCGGCGGCCGGGCGCTGACCCTCAAGCTCGCGTTCGTCGAGGACGTCGAGAACGCCGACCTGCGTGGCTGCATCCGCGGACTGCACCACCCACTGCTGGTGATGCACTCGCCGACCGACGACACCGTCGGCATCGAGAACGCGAGTGAGATCTTCCAGCTCGCGCGGCACCCGCGCAGCTTCGTCTCGCTCGAGGGCTCGGACCACCTGCTCACGGCGAAGGGACAGGCGCGTCGCGCCGCGCATATCGTCAGCGCGTGGGTCGACCAGTACCTGACGTCGTGACGATGAAGTCGGCGTCGTCGGGCCGGCCGAGCATCCGTTCCATGGTGGTGCGGTCGAACGGCCACAGGTCGATGGTCCCGTCCTCGGTGCGGTACCAGGACGAGCAGCCGGTGTTCCACACCGTCGGCCCCATCGCGTCGGCGACGTCACGCGCGAACCGGTCGGTCGCCTCGGCGGTGACCTCGACGGTGTCGATCTCGCCGCGTCGGTAGCGCCCTAGCCACGCAGCGATGTATCCGGCGGTGAGCTCGGCGGACAGTTGCAGCGAGATCGAGCCCGTGGGCGAGTTGGGGCCGAGCACCGTGAACAGGTTCGGGAACCCCGGCACCGCCGTCATCCGGTAGCCGCGCGGCCCGTTCGCCCACGCCTCGTCGAGTGTGATCCCGTCGCGGCCGACCACCCGCATCGGCCGCATGTAGTCGTGCGTACGGAAGCCGGTGGCGAGCACGATCAGATCGAGCTCGCGATGGCGGCCATCGGCGGTGGTGATCCCGGTCGCGGTGACGCGCTCGATCCGATCGGTGACCAGTTCGGTATCCGGTCGCTGCAGTGCGGCGTAGTAGGTGCCGGAGACCACCTGGCGCTTGCACAGCGGCTGGTAGTCGGGGGTGAGAGCGGCGCGGAGCTCGGGATCGGCGACCTGCAGGCGGAGGCACAGGCGCGCATACGCCTGGACGGCCCGGCGGCGCCACGACGGTGTGGTGACGATGTCGGCGAGTAGCCCCGAGGCGCGCAGGAGGCCGTCATACACGGCCCCGTGCACCCGTGGCGCCTGACGCAGCAGGTGGGCCACGACAGCCGGCTGGCGAATCCCCATGGGCGCCCAGAGGATCCACTGTGGCGAGCGGACGAAGTGGGCGACCGAGCGGGCACCCGGCGCGAGCGCCGAGACCACCTGCACGCCTGTCGATCCCGTCCCGATCACCGCGACGCGTCGGCCGTCCGTGACCAGGTCGTCGTCCCACCGTGCGGTATGGACGACGGGGCCCGTGAAGTCGGCGAGCCCGGGGATGTCGGGGATCGCGGGGTTGTGCAGCACGCCGGTCGCACAGATCACGAAGTCCGCGACGATCTGCCCGCCGCGCTGATCCGTCAGCGTCCATGTGTCCCCGCCATATTCGGCCGAGACCACCTCGGTGTCGAGCCGGATCCGGTCTGCCAGCCCGAACCGGTCGACGACCTCGCGGTGGTACTGCTGGATCTCCGGCCCGGTGGCCCAGACCCGCGACCAGTCCGCCTTGGGCGCGAACGAGAACTGGTAGATCTGCGACGGCACGTCGCAGGTGAGCCCGGGATAGCGGTTCCAATGCCAGACGCCGCCGACGTCCGTGCCCTTCTCCAGCACGACGACGTCGGTGAACCCGGCCTGCTGCAGGGTGTACGCGGTGGCGATGCCGGCGACGCCCGCGCCGATCACGACCACCCGCGGCTCCCTGTTCACACGCCCGCCTCGGCGAGCGCCTTCCCGACCGTGGCGGGTGCGGTGCGCCGCGCCGCCTCGAACGCCTCGGCTCTGCGGGCCCGACTCATGAAGTTCCAGCCGAGCCCGCGCAGGTCCCGGGCACCGGGGGTGATGGCGACGACCGTGACGCCCCGCGCCTGAACGGCCGCGATCTCGTCGAAGAGGATGGTGGACATGGGATTCCGTAGTGCGATGTGCTCGGCCAGCCCGCCGAGTCCGGGGCCCCGCGTTCCTGGTGTGGAGGCCATCGGTGCGATCACGTACACCTCGTCCACGTCGCCGGGGACGAGGTCGACGGACGCGGTCGACGCCGCGCCGCCGTCGACGAACAGCCGGTCGTCGATGCTTACCGGCGGCATCCACGCCGGCACCGCCCAGGACGCGCGTAGGGCCTCTCCGGCCGTGGCCGCCGGTGCGTGGGGTGCACCGAAGGCCACCCGCTCGCCGCGCCGCGGGTCGTACGCCACCAGGCGTGCGCCCGGGTGTGGAAGCCACCCGTCGGG
>NZ_BAABFR010000083.1:0-23673 GCF_039541155.1 Tsukamurella soli | reverse complement strand
CGTCCCGGTCGCGCCGCTCGTCCCGGTCGCGCCGCTCGTCCCGGTCGCGCCGCTCGTCCCGGTCGCGCCGCTCGTCCTGGTCGCGCCGCTCGTCCCGGTCGCGCCGCTCGTCCCCGTCGTGCCGCTCGTCCCCGTCGTGCCGCTCGTCCCCGTCGTGCCGCTGGTCCCGGCCGAGTCGCTGGTCCCGGCCGAGTCTCCCGCGCCCGTGCCGGTGGAATCAGCCGTGCTCGACGCACCGGACCCGCCTGCAGGCGCGCTGGTGTCACCGGCCGACGGCGCCGACGTCCCCTGGCCGCCTACGGTCGTCGTGCTCGCGGTGCTGTCGGTCCCGGCGGATGCACCGGTGGCGACTGCCGGAGCCTCGCTCGAAGCGGGCTTCGGCGCGGCGACCTTGTCCGCGGACACCGTGGACGCGACCGCCAGCGAGGTGGACGACGTCGACGCGTCGGATGCAGCCGACTGCAGCGTGCTCAGCACGGACTGCCCGAGACCGATGACGGCGGGGACCAGACCGGAACTACCGAAGACGTCGTCGAACGCGGCGTCCGCAACAGCGTCTACACCGGTGCTCGCCGCGCTGAGCGTGCTCAATAGATCACCGGTGGCAAGCGCGGTCCCCACGCTCTGGATCTGGGTGAGCGCCACCGCCGGCAGACCCACGATGCTCAGCACCGGCTCGACGACGTTGATGACCGGCAGCAGGGAATTGTCGAGGACCTGCCCCAGCACGCCTAGTTGTGGGTCGATCTGCCCCATGATCGGCACGGCCGTGACCAGACCGAATCCCAACACCGCGTTCGTGAACGGCTCGATCGCATCGCTGTAGGCATTGGCCGCATTACCAGCCGCCAGGTCGGCGATCGCCTCCGACAGGGCACCGGGCACCGCGGGTAGGGTCTGGGAGCCGAGGTAGTCGAACCCGGCACCGAGCGAGTCTGCGATCACCGTGATATCGGCTGCCGACGTCGATATCAGATCCCCGAGCGCGCCGCCCGGGTCGAACGAGTCGACCGTGTTCGTCACCGATGAGACGGCGTTCGTCACCGATGAGACGGCGTTCGTCACCGATGAGACGACCGTCGCGGCGCTCGCCTCCGGGACCGCCGCCGACGCCACCGCCGGGCTGAGCGCCACGACGGCGGCAGCCGCCAGTGCGGTTCCGGCGAGGGCATTCTGACGCACCGTGAAATGCATTGATGTAGCTCCTGACTCGAAGAGACCGAGGGAACGTCGGCGCGCACAAAATTAGACGGTTTCCTTGGTTTTGGACGCGTTTTCAGAGTCTCTGCGACATCAAATGTCCAACCGTCTCAAGTGCAAGACGGCAAAGGCCGCGCAATGCTGGACACGGTTCAGCGCGCGTCGAGCTCAGCGGGGGACGAGCAGCCCGACGGGGCCGCCCGAGACACACACGATCAACCCTGGCGTGATCGCCTGGGCGCGGAGCCCGTAGCCCGCCCCCGCCACCCGCACGTACAGCGTGTGCGGGCCGCGCTGCACGGGCACCGTCACCGTCTGGCCGATGCCGTCCTGGGTGATGGAGATCCGCCCGGCCCCTGATGCCAGGTAGTTCAGCTGCACCACCCAGTCCCAGAAGTTCAGCCTGCCCTCGTACGAGAGCACGGTGGGCCGGTACTCGTCGACGCGGAAGCCGCACCCGGCGATGGGGCCCGGCTGCACCGACCGCACGCGGGTGACCCGACCCGGCAGGAAGCGCCCCGAAGGATCCACGAGGATCGGCTCGGGCGCGTACTCCTCGAAGTCGGGTCGGGGACGCACGCGGTCCAACACGGCCGAGAGCCGGTTGTCGGGATACGCCAGCTTGCTCATGATCCGACCGTCGACCTCGTCGTCCAGCACAGTGGTACCCGCGTACACGCGCGCCCCCGCGCGCAGGTTCGCCAGGTACGTAGCGGTCGGATTCGCATGCCAGATATGCGCGAAACGCACCGTCGACACCGATCCGCTGACCACGAATCCGACGGTGACGGCCACCGCGAGCGGGGCCGCGAACCGCTCCGCAGCGAGCGCCGGACGCACGCGTCGCACGCGCTGCGCCGGCGGGACCACACGCGCCGTCGCGACCAGGCCGCCCGCCAGGGCGAGCACGGCGGCGAAGTCCGGGAAGTACCGCAACGAGAGCGGGAGCAGCAGCGACGACAACGCCGAGCTGCGGAGCCAGTACACCGGTGCGAGCGACACGACGAAGTACGCGGCGGCGGCCCCCCATGCCCACAGTGCGCGCGGCGACCGCCACGCGGTCACCACGAGGACCCCGCAGACGGCGAGTGCGCCGATCACCGTCACCACCAGCGACGGGACCACGATCGGCGGGCCCGGGTTGACGCGGTACCAGGTCCACGGCCCGCCGAGCGCCGCGGGCGCCAGCACCGAGTGCAGCGAACGCGACAGCGCATGCCCGGTGAACCACACCGTGTGGTCGCCGGGCCGAGGATGCGCGGTGGCGGCGTACAGGACGAGCCACAACGCGGTGATCGCCGCGTACGCCCCCCAGAGCGGAGCGCCCCGCCGCAGCGTCGACCGGACCGGCCGCTCGCGGGCCCGGACAGCGCGGCCCACCGCCACCGCGGCGAACGCGACGAACGGCACGACGAGCGCCTTCTCGAAGAACAGCAGGCCGCCGACATACCCCGCCAGCGACAGCCCGAATGCGAGCCGGCTACGGGTGCGCACGAACCGCACCGTCTCCGCGACCGCCACAGCCAGCCCGATCTGCATGGGCAGCGCATTGAGACCGGCCGCCCACCACGCGAACGCCGGCACGGTGAGCGGCGAGAACAGATAGAAGGCGAACGGCACCAGCACCAGCAGCCTGCGCCCGGCGAGCACCACGAGCGCCCGCAGCATCGCCAGCGAGGCCACCGCCTGCAGGACCAGCAGCGATGCCGCCGCGACCGGCCAGGACAGCGGCGCGAGCGCGGTGAGCAGGCCCGCGGTGAGCAGGGCCCCCGGCATGAGGTGACCGTCGTAGTCCGCCCACCACAGCCGGGCGTCGGGCAGCGGTCCCGACGCCCGGCCGATGAACGCCACATCGTCCCAGTAGAAGTTGCCGCGCGCGAGCACGTACGCCCGCAGGATCAGCTGCGCGGCGATCAGCACCGCCGCCAGCACCCACAGCCTCCTTGCTCCGGGCAGGGCTGTGCGTCGACGGCTGGACATCGCGGCCCATCGTAGATGGGCACTCGCCGCGGTCCGTGCCGCGGCGGGTGTGGACCCGCTCACGCCAGGCGGCGGCCTGCGCGCCAGACCGGCGTATTCCGCGCCGCCGACACGTGGGAAGATGATGAGATGAGTTCGCAGGAGGACACGGGGGCGCAGACACCGCTCGCCGAGGAGGAGATCGCGGCCCTGCGGCAGGAGATCGACCGACTGGACGCCGAGATCCTTGCCGCGGTCAAGCGCCGCACCGAGGTGTCTCGCATCATCGGTCAGACCCGGATGGCTTCCGGCGGCCCCCGCCTGGTGCATTCGCGCGAGATGAAGGTATTGGACCGCTTCTCCGATCTCGGCCGCGAGGGACACACACTCGCCATGCTGCTGCTCCGCCTCGGCCGCGGGCCACTGGGCCGTTAGACGAACGACCGCCCGCGACATGCCTGCACGTCCGGCAGTGCCTGCGGGCAGGTCGTCTCCACACGCGTCGACACGGATCGGCCGCTGGAGCGGCAGGGGCGGTACACGTGCTCCCTCAGGCAGGCGGCCGGGAGCACGTTTCGCCGGTCGCGCGCCGTCGTCGCGCCTACTCCCGCAGCGCGCCGGGCTCCGACGGTGACGGCGCCCGCTCCGTCCGGGACGCCCGCTGGCCGGGTATCCATCGCCACAGCGCCGCCGCGGCGGCGAACCCGACGACGCCGGACACCACGATGCCACCGCCGAGCGTCCACACCGCGGTGACCGCCGACAGGATCACGGGCCCGATACCGGTGCCGGCGTCGGCGAGCTCGCGCCACAGGCCGAGGAAGGTGGGACGGCCGACGGACGGCGAGACGTCCGCGCCGAGCGTCATCACGATGCCGGATCCGATCCCGTTCGACATGCCCATCAACAGCGATACCAGGATGAGCGTGGTGAAGCCGTGGCTGAGCGGCATCAGCAGGAAGCTCACCCCCATCAGGGCGGTGCACGGGACGGCCACCGCCCGCCGGCCGTAGCGGTCCATGACCTTGCCCGCCGGGTAGAACGTCGCAGCGTCGATCGCGCCGGCGATGCCGTAGATCATCGACGCCGACGCGCTCGACAGGCCGATGTGGTGCGCCCAGAGCGGGATGACGATCTGCCTGGTCTGCCGGATCGCCGACAGCAGCACGATGCCGGTGCCGAGCGTCAGGAACACGTGCCAGTACCGGCGGAGCATCCCGATCGTGGTGACCGACGCATCGGCGGCACGGTCGTGCGCCCGGCTGTCCAGATCGGGGACGCCGTATGCGATCCCCCCGGCGCCGAGCACGGCGACCAGGGCCACGACGTAGGCGCTGGCGAGCCCGAAGAAGTGCATGAACCCGGCACCGATGAACGGGCCGACGAAGATCCCGACGCGCATCGAGCCGCCCAGGGTCGACAGCGCCCGCGCGCGCATCCCGACGGGCACCATCTCGGTCAGGTACGACTGCCTCGCGAGGGAGAAGACCGACGATGCGGCACCGATCAGGAACACACCCGTGCCGTACACCCACAGCCCGAACGGCAGGATGCAGAAGATCAGACCGATGGCCGACACGGCGGCCGCGACCACCATGCTCAGCCGCTCGCCGATGCGGGTCGCCAGCATGCCGGACGGGATGTTCGTCAGGATCGAGCCGATACCGATCAACGCCGCGATGAACGCGGCGACCGAGATCGAGGCGCCGCGCTCGATGGCCGACAGCGTGATGATCGGCAGCATCGCACCCTCGGCGAGCCCGAACAGGACGGACGGCCCGTAGGCCGCCACCGCGATGTCCCGCAGCCGGAAGTCCGATTCGTCAACTGCGCCCGACTGATTCGAGGTGCGGCTCCGACGGTGGGGGGAGGCACCGGGAACTCGTCGCATGCCCCCAGCATACTTGTGGCGTTACAACTGTTTGAAGGCAGTAGGGGTTGCGGCTCGGGGCGCAGGTCCGT
Source organism: Tsukamurella soli (assembly GCF_039541155.1). Classification (NCBI taxonomy): domain Bacteria; kingdom Bacillati; phylum Actinomycetota; class Actinomycetes; order Mycobacteriales; family Tsukamurellaceae; genus Tsukamurella; species Tsukamurella soli. Next base: position 18,552 of record NZ_BAABFR010000083.1, on the reverse strand, counting down.
CACCACCTACTTCCGCGTACGCCGCGCCCCGCTTCGGGCCAGCACATAGGCTCGCCTCGGGCCGTGCGCATCGCCGCGCCCACGACGTTGTCGACTCATCGCAGGGAAGGCGCCATGAGCAACCCGACCACCCAGTCCTCGACCACCGCGGACGACGGCGATATCACCACGACACCCGCGTGGCGAGCGCTGACCGAGAACCAGCGACAGCTGGCCGGCACACATCTGCGCGAGTTGTTCGCCGCAGACCCCGCCCGCGGCACCGAACTGGTCGTCCGGGTCGGCGACCTGTACATCGACTACTCCAAGCACCGCCTCACCCGCGAGACCCTCGGCCTTCTGGCCGATCTGGCGCGCGCCGCGGGCGTCGAGGCCCGCCGGGACGCCATGTTCGCCGGCGTCCACATCAACTCCACCGAGGACCGGGCCGTGCTGCACACGGCGCTGCGGGCACCGTCATCGCCCGAGGAGACGGTGGACGGGCAGAACGTTACCGCCGATGTGCACGAGGTACTGGCGCGGATGGGCGACTTCACCGATCAGGTGCGCTCGGGCGCGTGGAAGGGCTTCACCGGCAAGGCGATCACCGACGTGGTGAACATCGGCATCGGCGGCTCGGACCTCGGCCCGGCGATGGTGTACCGCGCGCTGCGGCACTACGCACAGCCCGGCCTGACGTGCCACTTCGTCTCGAACGTCGACCCGGCCGACCTGGTAGCGGTGACGTCGGGGCTCGACCCCGCGACCACGCTGTTCATCGTCGCGTCCAAGACCTTCGGGACGCTCGAGACGCTCACCAACGCGACGGCCGCCAAGCGGTGGCTGCTGGCGGGCCTGGGCGCCGGCGAGGACGCCGTCGCGCGGCACTTCGTGGCGGTGTCCACCAATGCCGAGCGGGTGGCGGCGTTCGGCATCGACACGGCGAACATGTTCGGTTTCTGGGACTGGGTCGGCGGGCGTTACTCGGTGGACTCGGCGATCGGCCTGTCGGTGATGGCCGCCGTGGGCCGCGAGCGGTTCGCCGAGTTCTTAGGCGGCTTCCACCAGATCGACGAGCACTTCCGGACGGCACCGATCGAGCAGAACGCGCCGATCCTGCTGGGGCTGATCGGCCTGTGGTACTCGGACTTCTTCGGCGCCCAGTCCCGGGCCGTACTGCCGTACTCCAACGACCTGGGGCGCTTCCCCGCGTACCTGCAGCAGCTGACCATGGAGTCCAACGGCAAGTCGGTGAAGATCGACGGCACGCCCGTCACCGCCGATACCGGCGAGATCTTCTGGGGCGAGCCGGGCACCAACGGTCAGCACGCCTTCTACCAGCTGCTACACCAGGGCACCCGCCTCGTTCCGGCCGACTTCATCGGCTTCGCGAATTCGACCGACGACCTGCCTACTGCCGACGGCACCGGCTCGATGCAGGACCTGCTGATGAGCAACCTGTTCGCGCAGACCAAGGTGCTGGCGTTCGGCAAGACCGCGGAGGAGATCGCCCTGGAGTTGGAGACCGCGGGCACGTCCGACTTCTCGGTCGTGCCGCACAAGGTGATGCCGGGCAACCGCCCCACCACCACGATCCTCGCCCCGAAGCTGACGCCGTCGGTGGTGGGCCAGCTGATCGCGCTGTACGAGCACGAGGTGTTCACGGAGGCCGCGGTGTGGGGCATCAACGCCTTCGACCAGTGGGGCGTCGAGCTGGGCAAGGCCCAGGCGAACGCCCTGCTGCCGGTGATCGCCGACGCGTCCGCGCCCACGACTCAGGACGACTCGTCCACCGACGCGGAAGTCCGCTGGTACCGCGCCCAGCGCGGCCGCGCGGTCTAGGCACGCTCGGGCGATCGAAACGCGCCCGGCGGGGATCACACCATCCGACGGGTGATCTCCGTCGGGGCGTGGGCGAGCAGCGCCGAGACGGGCGCCCACGGCCAGGCCGGGACCACTGCCTCCCCCGGCTCCCGCTCGATGGCCTTCGCCAGCGCGGCGACGCCGGCCTCGCGCGAGACCATCATGGGCGACCGCAGTCCCGCGTTGATGTCCGTCTCGATGTATCCAGGCTTGATCACCGACACCACGATGGGCGTGCCCGCGAACTCCGCCTGCAGGCCCTCGCCCAGCGCGGTCAGCCCGGCCTTGCTGGCCGAGTAGGCTGCCTGCGCCTTCGGCAGTCCGCGCTGCCCCGCTACGGACGACATGAGCACGAGGTGCCCGAAGCCCTGCGCCCGAAAGACCTCGAGAACCGCCTCCACCTGAGCTAGCGCACCGGTCAAGTTGGTCTGGACGGTCTCCAGGTTGGCGTGCGCCTTGCCCGTCCCCAGCGGCGCTCCCTTCCCGGCGCCGGCGTTGACGATGGCGCGGTCCAACCCGCCGAGGCGCTCGACGAGGTCCGCCACGACGGGCCCGACGGTGTCGAAGTCCGTGACATCCAGCCTGGCGACCTCGATCCGACCGGCGCCCGGCGCAACCGCCAGCTCGGCCTTCAGCTGCCCGAGCCGGTCGATCCGCCGGGCCGCGAGAGCGAGGTCACGCCCCTGCCCGGCGTAGGTCCGCGCGATGCCCTCGCCGAGGCCCGAGCTCGCCCCGGTGATGAGAACCCTGGTTCTGCGACGCGACGCCATGACGGTGACTCTACCCGCCGCCGAGCACGGTACATTTCGTAAATCAACTACAATATCGCCCACGACACGCCGGGTTCGCACGCTCCGGAGCGCCCACGGCAGTAGATTCGGCGGCTACGGGTTCCGACCGAAAGGCTTTCTTGCTTATGTCCTTCAAACACCCGCTGCTGCGGGCACTCGTGTGCCTCGCGATCGTCCCCCTCCTGTTGGTGGGTGGCTGCGGCTCCAAGAAGAGTTCCACTGCGGCGTCGACCGCCGCCGCTACCGTTGCCACCGCGGCGGCCAGTGCCACTGCGGCGTCCGATAACGGCGATGTCGATCTGACCTGCCCGACGTCTAACACGACGTCGTTCGCCAAGACCAAGTTCGCCACCCACGCTGCGGCTGCGACCGGCGCCTTCCGGCACTGGATCTACAAGCCGTACAAGGCCGGCACGTTCGCCAAGGGCGCGCATGGACGCGTCGTCGGCTTCGTCAAGGCCGGTGCTGCCGCCCTGTTCGTCAAGCACGAGCTGCGTCTGACCGCCGAGGACGCAAAGGCCTCGCCCGCGCTGTGCAAGGCGATCGCGAAGCCGCTGAGCGACCTGGCCAACAAGATCACCGGTGTGGTCAGCAAGGCCAAGGGTGGCGACCTGTCCGGGATCGACGGCCTCAACACCGACACCAACTCGCTGCTGGCCGGTGCCGACAAGAGCGGTGACAAGGTCACGCCGAACGAGAACGCCAACATCGCCAACCTGAGCGACCCGAACTGATCCGCGTCCGGCGGGCATGCCCGCCGCCACGCTGACCTGGAACGCCCTCCCACCGCACGGTGGGAGGGCGTTCTGTCGTCTGCGCGTCCTGGCCGTCTGCGAGACAGCCCCGTCCGCGGCTACTCGACGGCGACCGGCGCCCCGTCGACGGGCATCCGCGGCCGCGCGGCGCCGACCGAGCCGAACAGCCCGGTGCGGTTCACCAGCTGGATCAACGGGCCCACCCCCACGGCGTACAGCACGGTGCCCACGCCCAGGGTGCCGCCGAGCGCGAACCCGATCACCACGACGATCACCTCCAGCGCCGTCCGCACCACCCGGATCGACCAGCCGGTGCGCGCCACCAGCCCCGTCATCAGCCCGTCGCGCGGCCCGGCGCCGAATCCGGCGCCGATGTACAGCACGGTGGCGATCGCGTTGAGCGCGATGCCGACCACCATCATCGCCACACCCAGCAGCACGCCCGGGTGCCGCGGCAGCCAGCCGAGCACGAGGTTCAACGCCAGCCCCAGCGTCACCACGTTGGCGACGGTGCCGAACCCCGGCCGCTGACGCAGCGGGATCCACAGCAGCAGCACGAGCGCGCCGCCGCCGATCACGACGGCCCCGATCGACACGCCGAGGTGACGTGCGACACCCTGGTTGAGCACGTCCCAGGGGATGTTGCCCAGGCCGGAAGCGATGAGCAGTGCCTCGGAGGCGCCGTACAGGAAGAGCCCGAGCGCGAGCCGGACGAGTCTGATGGTCAACCGCATTCGTCCACTGTGCGGGTCACTGGCCTTGCAATCCATAGCCAGTTCCCGGACACTGGCCCGGTGATCACAGGCCACTCTGCGGTGGCATCCGCCGCATCGCTCGCCCGGCAGCTCGGGGCGTGGCGGCCCGCGACCGGCCACGGGGCGCCCAGCAGTCGACGCCCCGCGTACCTGAGCATCGCGGAGGCGGTCCGGCTGCTGGTGCTGGACGGGCGGGTCCCCGTCGGCACCGCGCTACCGTCGGAGCGCGCCCTGGCCGCCGAACTCGGCGTCAGCCGTACCACCGTCACCGCGGCGTACGCCGACCTCCGCGAGAGCGGTCACCTGCAGTCGCGGCAGGGCATGCGCAGCGTGCTCAGCCTGCCGGTGGCGGTGCCTGCCGAGCCCGCGGACGCCGGCCACGATGCGATCGCCCTCAACGTCGCCGCACCCGCAGCGCCGGACGGGATCGTGCAGGAGGGGTACCGCCACGCGGTCGCGGCCCTGCCTCCGTACCTGAGCGGAACGGGCGTGTACCCCACGGGGATCCGTGCGCTGCGCGAAGCCGTGGCGATCCGGTACACCGAGCGGGGTCTGCCGACCCGGCCCGAGCAGATCCTGGTGACCGCAGGCGCGCAGCACGCGCTGCGGATCGTGTTGGACGCGGTGGTGTCGCCCGGCGAACGCGTGGTGGTGGAGCAGCCGACCCACCACGGCACGCTGCTCGCGCTACGCCGACACCGCGCCCGAGCGGTACCACTGGGACTGCATCCGGAGCGGGGTTGGGACCTCGACCAGCTGGAAGCCGTTGTGCGCAGACATCATCCGCGGATGATCTTCACGATCGCCGACTTCCACAACCCCACCGGCCTGCTGCTCGACGCCGCGGGCCGCGCCGCGATGACGGCGATCGCCGCAGCGAACGGCGCCACCGTGGTCGTCGACGAGACGATGGCCGAGCTGGGACTGGACGCCGCTCCCCCGCCGCCGGTCGCCGCGTTCGCCCGCCGCGGCGCACACGTCGTCACGATCGGCTCCGCGAGCAAGACCGTATGGGCCGGGCTGCGGATCGGCTGGATCCGCGCGGACGAGGACACCATCCCACAGCTCGCTGCCGCCAGATACGAGCTGGACCTTGCGGGCACCGTCCTCGAGCAGCTGGCCGCCGCGTACACACTCGGCCACCTCGACGACTTCCTGCCCGCGCGTCGGCGGATGTTGCTCGCCAACAGGTCCGTCGTCCGCTCCGAGCTCGCCGAGCACCTACCGGGGGCGACGACGGTGCCGGGGCCCGGCGGGCTGTGCCTGTGGGTCGCGCTCCCGGCGCCACTCGCCACGGCGACCGCGACGGCAGCGGCGCGGCGCGGGGTGCGGCTGACGCCCGGATCGGCGTTCACCGTCGACGGTGCCGGTGAGCGCCACATCCGCATCCCCTACACCCTGCCCGAGCCTCTGCTCCGCTCCGCCGTCGCCACCGTCGGGGCCGCATATCGCGAGGCCGCCGGCGCGGGTACGCCGACGGCCCGGCTGGAGCAGGGGCTGGTGGTCTGACCCGACTTACGCCTCGGTGGAGACGTTCTGCGCGGCGGCGCGGCGATTGACCAGGAAGGCCGAGGTCGCGGCGGAGCTGGTGAGAGCCACGCCGGCCTGCCACCCGCGGTTGAGGCGGTTACCCAGCAGGTTGTCGATCGAATAGCGCCCCGGGCCGGTGAGCGCGAGCGCGACGGCCGTCGCGCCCAGGACGGCGGGATACTCGTAGCCGCCCGCGGTGGCGGCGAAGCCGTTCGGCTTGTGGACGCTCACGGCCCCCACCATGGCGCCCAGCACGCCCGCGCTGGCGAACGGCGTCGCCGCGCCGACCACCAGCAGCGCGCCGGCCAGCTCACCGGCACCCGCGAGGGCGGCGTTCTGCTTACCCGGCTTGAACCCCATCGCGTCGAAGCCCTGGGCGGTGGCATCCAGGCCGGGGCCGCCGAACCACCCGAACAGCTTCTGCGCGCCGTGGTACGCGAGCGTGCCGCCGACGGCGGTACGCAGGGTGAGGAGTCCGAGATCGAGAGTCTTGCGCGCGTGTCCCACGGGGGTGGTCCTTTCGTCTGAAGTGTCTGACCGACATCAACCGGACTTCAGTCCGGATGATTCCTTCGGTCATGTGAATGATGTCACGCTACTTCAGCAGCCGCGACATACGCCGGTCGGCCAGCACGCGGCCGCCGGTCTGGCAGGTGGGGCAGTACTGGAACGACCGATCCGCCAGCGACACCTCGCGGACGGTGTCCCCGCACACCGGGCAGGGGCTGCCGGTGCGGCCGTGTACCTCCATCCCGGACCGCTTCTCGGACTTGAGGGTGGCGACGTGCTGCCCCACCGACCGGGTGACGGCGTCGGTGAGCTCGGCGACCATCGCCTCGTACAGCCGGGTCACGGCGTCGTCGCCCAGCCCTTTCGCCGATGCGAACGGTGACAGCTTCGCGGCGTGCAGGATCTCGTCCGAATAGGCGTTGCCGATGCCGGCGATCAGCCGCTGGTCGCGCAGGACGTTCTTGACCTGCGAGCCGGACCCGGCCAGGATCGCGGCGAATTCGTCGCGGGTCACCGCCAACGCATCCGGCCCGAGCGTCGCCACCATGTCGATCTCCGCGGGGTCCCGGACGATCCACACCGCGAGGCGCTTCTGCGTGCCGGCCTCCGTCAGGTCGAACCCCTCGCCCGGCGGCCCGACGTGGACCCGCAGCGCGATGGGCGACTTCCCGCCCGGGCGCAGCGGGGTCTGCGGCAGCTTCGCGGACCACCGCAGCCAGCCGGCGCGCGAGAGGTGCACGACCAACGCGACCGGCCCGCCGTCGGCGCCCGTCGCGCGCAGCACGAGGTACTTGCCGATCCGCTCGGCCGCCGTGACGCGGGCACCGACGAGGTCGGCCGGGCCGGGCGCGTACGTCTTGAGCACCGACAGCGCGGCGACGTCGACGCGCCGGATCTCGGTACCCACGGCCTTGCCGCCGACGTAGTCGGCGATCGCTGCGATCTCCGGGAGCTCGGGCACGCTCCCACCTTAAATCCGTGCCCCCACGAAATGTCGAGCGTCGCGCGCGGTGCCTCTAGTCTGGAGACATGACACCCGGCCCGACAGTCGACCGATGACCCCCGGCTCCGGGTCGCGGCCCGCCCTCCCGCTCGGAAGCCTGTCGGACATCGACCTGGCGGTCGAGATCGCCGACGGCGCCGGCCGGATCCTCGAGGCGATCCGGCACGCGGCGCTGCTGGAGCACCGCGTGCTCGGCGACATCGGGGACTCGCTCGCGCAGGCCTGGATCGCGCAGGTGCTCCGCATCCACCGGCCCGGTGACGCCGTGCTGTCCGAGGAGGCGCCCGACGGTGCCGCACGGCTGTCCGCCGACCGCGTGTGGGTGATCGATCCCTTGGACGGCACCCGCGACTACGCATCCCATCGGCCGGACTATGCGGTCCACGTGGCACTCACGCGTGGCGGTCAGCCGGAGTCCGCGGCGGTGTCGCTGCCGGCCACGGGCGAGGTGTTCCGGTCCGACACCGTCAGCCGCCCGACGGGACCACTGACGGGGACGATGGCCGTGTCGCGCAGTCGGGCCACACCCGGCATGTTCCGCGTGGCCGAGCGACTGAACCTCACGCCGGTGGCGCTCGGCTCGGCGGGCGTGAAGACGATGGCCGTGGTCCGCGGCGACGTCGACGTCTACCTGCACGCGGGCGGCCAGTACGAGTGGGACTCCTGCGCGCCGGTGGGGGTGGCCCGGGCCGCGGGCCTGCACTGCTCACGTCTCGACGGGTCCGAGCTGACGTACAACAACCCCGACGTCTACCTGCCGGACCTCGTGATCTGCCGGCCCGAGATCGCCGACCGGGTGATGGCCGCGCTCGCGGGCACCGTCTGAACCTGTGCACCGTTCCGTCGGTCCGCTATCGCAACATGTGCACCGTTCCGTCGGCTTGTTCTCCCCGGAACTCCGGCGCGCGCTTGTCGAACACCGCGGCGATCGCCACGGTCGAGCTCGGCGGACGGCAGCGGGAGCTCCCGCCAGAAGTCGGGCCCATCGTGTCGCCCTTGCCAAGCCCGGTCAGCACGACCTCCGCGACATGGTCGGCGACGGTGACCTCGAAGGCCTTCCAGTCGGTCATCCGCCTTGCGCTTCACCGTCTTCGGGGCGTCGAAGCAGGTAGACGTCCATGATCCAGCCGTGCTCGGCACGCGCCGCTGCGCGGGTTCGGGCGATCTCCTCGCCGACCGCGCCGACGGTGCCCGACAGCAGGATCTCGTGTTCGGTACCGAGGTATGCGCCCCAGTAGATCTCGTCGTCGGGGCGGGCGGTGCGCAGGAAGGTGCAGTCGGCGTCGAGCATGACGACGGTGTTGCGGCCGTCGTCCTCCGCGAGCCGACGACCGGTGGTGATGTGGATGGGTTCGCCGACCCGGTTGAGCAGCACCGCGTGGGCGGCGGTGAGCGCCTGCACACTGGTGATTCCAGGAATCATCCTCGGCTGCAACGGGATCGGAGACCGCTGGACGATTCGGAGCGTGGAGTCGTACAGCGAGGGGTCGCCCCAGACCAGGAATCCGGCGACGCCGCCGTCGGGCACCTCGCGCGTGACGGCCTCCGCGAGTGCCGCCGCCCGTCGGTCGTGCCAATCATCCACCGCCGCCACGTAGTCGGCCGCGTCCCGGTCGCGGGGCGGGTCCGGCACGAGGACCAGTCGCGCACCCGGCGCGTAGGCGTCGAGGATCTCCTGCCGGATCCCCTTCAGGGTGCCCGTCGTGGCGCCCTTGTCCAGCACGAAGAAGGCGTCGGCGGCGCTCATCGCCTCGATCGCCTGCACGGTCACCTGCGTGGGGTCGCCGGCACCGATGCCGATCAGCAGCGCTGTGCGCATCTATTCGATCGGCTCCGAGTACATGTCGAGCGTGGCCGTCAGCAGCCGGATCCGCATGCGTGCCACCACCTCGGAGCCCTGGTCGATCACGATCTGGGCGGCGGTGCCGTCGTGCACCGACAACAGCGCATAGCCGAGCGCCTCCGGCTCGGTGACCCGCCGGCCCCCGGCCTCCATCAACTGCATCACGGTGGGCAGCATATTCGCGAGCAACATCTGCTGCCCGTCCCGGACCACCTGCTGCAGCTCGGGGGTACGCGTGCAGAGCGCGATGAAGTCGGCGTTGACGCGGTGCCACCGCTCGTTGACGGGCACCGCGCGGACGGCCCTCTCGACCAGGCTCACATAGTCGGCGCCGCGGCCGATCGACGAGTCGACCGCGCGGCCCATGACCAGCATGATCCACTCGACGTGGTACCGCCAGACCTCGATGAACAGTTCCTCGAGGCTGGAGAAGTTGGAGTAGAAAGCGCCGCGGGTGAAGCCGGCGGCGTCGCACACCATCTTGACGGTGGTGGACCCGTAGCCGTGCTGCGCGAACACGAAGTACGCGGCCCGGACGAGCTTACGGCGGGTCCGGGCCCGCCCCCTGGAGTCCGCGACAGTGGCGAGCGCGGCGGTCACCTGGGACCCGCCGCGCAGGTCGATCCGCCAACCGATCCACGGATGGGACACATTCGAAGAAAGTGTGTCATCGACACAGTGTAGCGGGGTGAGGGCGATCGCGGCACGAACTGCGCGCCCCACATGGTCAAGCAATCGTTAAGCCGCGCTCGAGCGGCCGGCAATAGTTTCGCGGCAGACCCAGGACCGAGGAGACAAGCCATGCCGGGACCAGCCCGATCCGCACCGACGAACCGCCGGGGCCCGCTCGTCTGGGTGTGCGTCGGCGCCGTGGTGCTCGCGGCGGGCCTCGCGCAGCGGACCGTGTTCGCCACGTGGTACACGGGGTGGATCGTCACGCACGACTTCGGCTTCGGGTGCGGATTCAACGGCATCGCGCAGCTGACCGCCCCCGGTATGCCGGACGAGGACAAGCTGGCTGCCGAACTCGCGGGACGCGGATGGGTCGGGTGGTTCGCGCTCGGCTGTCTGGCGGGCGCGGCCCTACTCGCGGCCGGCGCAGCAGTCGGACGGAGCCGACTCGCTGCGTCCCTCTCCGCCCTGACGGCGATCGCCGCCGCAGCGGCGGCCGTGAGCACCGGCGCCATCCGACCGCCCCCGGTGACCGCCTATTCCGCGGAGTCGACCTGGCCGGTCGACTACAGCACCGGGCTCGGACTGTGGGCGACGGTCGTGCTCGCCGTCGTAGCAGCCGTCGCGGCCCTCGGGCTGCGGGCCGCACTGCAACGCAGACGGGTCCCGGTCGAGCGGGTGCCGGTCGAGAGGTACCAGCCGCCCGTCGTGTCTTCGCTGCCACCCCGCCCAGCGCCGCCACCGATCTCCGTGTCGGAGCCGCCGACCAGGCCCGACCCGCCTCGCCCCGACCCCGCCCCGGAACCACCCGGACTCGACTCCGACCAGCGCACCACGGTGCTGCGACAGGGCCGCACCCCCGGCAGAGTGCCGCCTGCGCCGATCCGAATCCGCCCGGAGCACCGCTCCCGCGGCGACCACTAGTCTGGTCGGGTGACGGACGCGATCGAGATCTATACCGACGGTGCGTGCCTGGGCAATCCGGGCCCGGGCGGCTGGGGCGCGGTCCTGCGGTTCGGGGAACACCAAAAGGAGCTGTACGGGGGCGAGCCGGACACCACCAACAACCGCATGGAACTGATGGGCGCGATCTCGGCACTCGAGGCGATAAACCGACCGCACCCGGTGATTCTGCACACCGACAGCTCGTACGTGAAGAACGGCATCACCAAGTGGGTGGCCGGGTGGAAGCGCAACGGCTGGAAGACCGCCGACAAGAAGCCGGTCAAGAACGCCGAGCTGTGGCAGCGACTCGACGCCGTGGCCGCGCAGTACGAGATCGAGTGGCGATGGGTGAAGGGTCACGCCGGTAACGAGGGCAACGAGCTGGCGGACCAGCTGGCGTCCAAGGGTGCCCGGGAGGCACGCGACGGCGCCTGACCTGCCGGCTCGGCGCGCTCACCGAGCCTGGCACACGCCTCGGTAGCGGTGCCATACTGGGGATGGTGACCGGCCGTGGCGTTCTCCAGCATCCTGTTCGACCGAGCCCCTGATACGTCGGGGGCCCGGGCCCGGCCTGGGACCAGCCCGTTCGTCCTCCGCGATCTGGAACTGGATCGGATAGCCGACGCCGTCATCGCGCGCGGCGGGCCCGACGCCGCCGCGGTCTTCGATCTCCCCCTCCCGGACGCGGCCGCCGTGCGCTACCGCCAGGACGTGTGCCGCGACCTCGCCGACCCCGGGATACGTTCGGCGGTAGACGGTTTCGGTGCAACGATGGCGGAGGTCCGAGCATCCACTGCCGCGGCGCGGTCCGTCCCCGGGCGGCCGGAGCGCGACGGGTGGGCGCTGCACGGTGTGGCGCGCTACGCCGACGGTGTCGCCCGGTTGCGCGACGGGTTGGCGGCCGCCGGCCCGCGGTCCGCGGCGTTTCGCGGCCTCGCGGGTCATCTGGACACCTACCTCGGCACCCCCGGCTTCGCCGCGTTGCGCGCCGACGTGGAGGGCATCACCGCGACCCTCGCCGACGTCGTCTACTGCGTGCAGATCAAGGGGCCGAACATCAAGGTGCGGCGCTATCGCGGCGAGGCCGACTACGGCGCCGAGGTGGCGGAGGTGTTCGGCAAGTTCAAGGTCGCCGGGCCGCCGCACTCGGCACCGGAGCCACCGTCGCCGCCGGGGCTGAACGGTGTCGAGGCCGCCGTACTCGACCTCGTCGCAGGCACGCACGGCGACGCCTTCCGCGCGTTGGCGGCGTTCTGCGAGCGCCATCACCGGTACGTCGACCCCACGCTGGAGCGGTTCGACCGCGAGCTGCCGTTCTATCTCGGCTATCTCGACCACGTGGGTTCGCTGGCCGCCGCGGGGCTGCCGTTCGTACTCCCGACGGTGTCCGACGGTGCGGGCGCAGGCGCCGCCCTCGACGTGCGGGAGACGTTCGACCTCGCACTTGCCGCCGAGCTGGTCGGGCGCGGCGAATCGGTGGTACGTAACGACCTGGTCCTCGGGCCGGGCGAGCGGATCCTGGTGATCACCGGGCCGAACCACGGCGGGAAGACCGCGCTGGCCCGGGCTTTCGGACAGATCCAGTACCTCGCCGCGCTCGGCCTGCCGATCCCGGGGCGCAGTGGCCGGGTGGCGCTGTTCGACTCCGTCTTCACCCACTTCGAGCGCGGCACCGACCCCGGCCGGCCGCGCAGTCGGCTGGAGGACGACCTGCTGTCGGTGCGCGCCATCGTCGACCACGCCACGGACCGCAGCATCGTGGTGCTCAACGAGACGTTCACCTCCACCAGCCTCGCGGACGCCGCAGCGCTGGGAAGCGCTCTGATGCATCGACTCATCGATGCCGGATCCCGTTGCGCCTACGTCACTTTCGTCGACGAGATCGCCGACCTCGCCGAGGTGTCCGGCAGCACAGTGGTGAGCCTGGTGGCCACCGTCGCCGACGATGACCCCACCGAACGCACCTATCACGTGCGGCGCCAGCAACCCGGCGGCCGGGCGTATGCGTCGGCGATGGCACACCGACACGGCCTCGACCACGACACGCTGCTGCGGCGCGTGCGTACAGAGCGGAGCGCGGCCGGAGCAGGGGGCACCCATGAGGACGAGACTGCTTTCCCCGCAACGGGATCTGACGGATCTGCCAGCGCTGCCGCCCCGCTCCGAGGAGCTCCGTCGCGACCTCGGCCTGGAGCCGCTGCTGGCGGCTATGGCCGACGGAGACGACGACGTGTACCGAGTCGCGGAGCGGATGCTGCTCGGCGCCACCGCGACTGCGGCGGAGATCCGCCACCGGCACGCGGTGCTGCGGGACTGCATCGCCCATCCCGCGGAGGTGGCCGAGCTGCGCCGGATCGCCGTCGACGCCGTGGAGCAGGAGCGGCGCAACTACTTCGGCCTGTTCACGCGGGCGACGCCGGAGAAGGTGCTGTACCGCTCGCTGGACGTACTGGACATGTTCGTCGAGGTGTTCGCCCGCCTGCGGACCACGTGCGCACGGTACGCACCCCTGTTCCGGTCGGCGGGCCTCCGGGCGTTCCTCGCGGAGGTCGCGACCGAGCTCGACGACGCCTACCTCACCGAGGTACGCGCCCACCTCCGCGAGTTGCGGTTCGCCCGTGGGGAACTCGTCAGCGCGCGGCTGGGCATGGGCAACCACGGCACCGACTACACGCTGCGACGCGCGGGGCCGGTCGGGCGCCGCGGCTGGCCACACCGCGAACCGGGCGGGGTGGGCTTCGACGTCACCGAGGTGGACGGGCCGGGCGGCGAGGATCTCGCGGCGCTCGCGGGACGCGGTGTGCGCACCGCCGCGGACTCGCTCGCGCAGGCGACCGACCACGTGGCGCGGTACTTCCAGACCATCGCCGACGAGCTGGGGTTCTACCTCGGGACCGTCGCCCTGCTCACCGCCCTGACCGAGCGAGGCGGCGCGTGGTGCCTCCCGGAACCGATAGAGCTGCAGGAGGACCCGCCGGGGTTCGCCGCCGACGGGTTGTACGACCCGACCCTGTTGCTCGGCGGTCGCGGCCCGGACGCATCGGTCGGGCCCGCCGTGGGCAGCACGGTGGACGCGACGGGACGCTCACTGGTGGTGGTGACCGGCGCCAACGGCGGCGGCAAGACGACGTTCCTGCGCAGCGTCGGAATCGCGCAGCTGATGTTGCGCTGCGGGATGTTCGTGCCCGCGCGCGCCTACCGCGGCGGGGTGTTCCCTCGCGTGTTCACCCATTCCGCCCCGCGCGAGGACCCGGCCGCAGGCGGGCGGTTGGAGGACGAGCTCGCGCGGATGAGCGCCATCGCCGACCACATCCGGCCGGGAGACCTGATCCTGCTGGGCGAGTCGATGGCCTCGACCAACGAGCAGGAGGGCGCGGTGTTGGCCCGCGAGGTCGTGACCGCGCTGCAGGATGCGGGCGTCACCGTCGTCTACGTGACGCACATGTTCACCCTCGCCGACGGCTTCCACCGCCGCGGAGACCCACGCGACGCGTTCCTACGTGCCGAACGCCTCGGCGACGGGACACGCACGTTCGCGATGGTTCCGGGCCGGCCACTGGCCACCAGCTACGGGATCGACCTCTACCGCAGCGTGATCGGTGAGCCCAGCCCCACCTGAACCTGTGCACCCTTCCGTCGACCACCGCATCCAACATGTGCACCCTTCCGTCGACCGCGCGCCGACGGAAGGGTGCACATGTTCAGCCGACGTAGGTGGCGAGGTGCTCCCCCGTCAGCGTGGAGCGTGCGGCCACGAGATCGGCCGGGGTGCCCTCGAAGACGACGCGGCCACCGTCGTGCCCTGCGCCCGGGCCGAGGTCGATGATCCAGTCCGCATGGGCCATGACCGCCTGGTGATGCTCGATGACGATCACCGACTTCCCCGATTCCACCAGCCGGTCCAGCAGGCCGAGGAGCTGCTCGACGTCGGCGAGGTGTAGGCCCGTCGTCGGCTCGTCCAGCACGTACACGCCGCCCTTCTCCCCCAGGTGCGTCGCCAGCTTGAGTCGCTGCCGCTCGCCGCCCGACAGCGTGGTGAGCGACTGGCCGAGGCTCACGTAGCCCAGACCCACATCCACAAGCCGCTGCAGGATCCGGTGCGTCGCGGGGATCTTCGCGTCCCCATCGGCGAAGAACCGCTCGGCCTCGGCCACCGGCATGGCGAGCACCTCGGCGATGTTGCGGCCACCCAGGGTGTATTCGAGGACCGCGGCCTGGAACCGCCTGCCCTCGCACTCCTCGCACATGGTCGCGACGGTGTCCATGATGCCCAGGTCGGTGAAGATCACGCCGGCACCGTTACAGGCCGGGCACGCGCCCTCCGAGTTCGAGCTGAACAGGGCCGGCTTCACGCCGTTGGCCTTGGCGAACGCCTTGCGGATCGGCTCGAGCAGCCCGGTGTACGTGGCCGGGTTGCTGCGCCGCGAGCCGCGGATGCCGCTCTGGTCGATCGCGACCACGTCCTCGAGCACCGACACCGAGCCGTGGATCAGCGAGCTCTTGCCCGAACCCGCGACCCCGGTCACGACCACCAGCACGCCGAGCGGGATGTCCACGTCGACGTGCTGCAGGTTGTGCGCGTCGGCGCCGCGCACCTCCAGCACCCCGGACCGGGCACGCACCGAATCCTTCAGGGTCGCACGATCGTCCAGGTGCCTGCCGGTGAGTGTACCGCTGTCCCGGAGGGCGTCGACGGTGCCCTCGAAGACCACTCGGCCACCCGCGGTACCGGCACCGGGGCCCAGGTCGACGACGTGGTCGGCGATGACGATGGCCTCGGGCTTGTGCTCCACGACGAGCACCGTGTTGCCCTTGTCGCGCAGTTGCAGCAGCAGGTCGTTCATCCGCGCGATGTCGTGCGGGTGCAGCCCGATGGTGGGCTCGTCGAACACGTAGGTCACATCGGTGAGCGCTGACCCGAGATGGCGGATCATCTTGGTGCGCTGCGCCTCTCCCCCCGACAGCGTCCCCGCCGGCCGGTCGAGCGAGAGATACCCGAGCCCGATCGCCGCGAAGGCGTCGAACAGGTCCTGCAGCCCGGTCAGCAGCGGTGCCACCGAGGGCTCCTCCACCTGTCGGATCCACTCGGCGAGATCGCTTATCTGCATCGCACACAGGTCGGCGATGTTCTTGCCCTTGATCTTCGACGACCGGGCGGCCGCGCTGAGCCGGGTGCCGCCGCACTCGGGACAGGTCGTGAAGGTGACCGCCCGCTCGATGAACGCCCGCACGTGCGACTGCAGCGAGTCGACGTCCTTGGACAGCATCGACTTCTGCAGCTTGGGGATGATCCCCTCGTAGGTGAGGTTGATCCCCTCGACCTTGATCTTGGTCGGCTCCTTGTACAGCAGGTCGGCCAGCTCCCGCTTGGTGTACCTGCGGATCGGCTTGTCCGGGTCGAAGTACCCGCTGCCACGGTAGATCCGGCCCTGCCACCCGTCCATGCTGTAGCCGGGAATGGTGAACGGATTCTCGTTGAGCGACTTGGTGTCGTCGTACAGCTGGCTCAGGTCGATGTCGTTCACCGAGCCCATGCCCTCGCAGCGCGGACACATGCCGCCGAGCACATTGAAGCTGCGCCGCTCCTTGACCGTCGTCCCGGCCCGCTCCATCGTCACCGCGCCGGCGCCGCTGACCGACGCCACGTTGAACGAGAACGCCTGCGGCGAGCCGATATGCGGCTTCCCCAACCGGCTGAACAGGATCCGCAGCATCGCGTTCGCGTCGGTCGCGGTGCCGACGGTGGAGCGCGGGTTGGCGCCCATCCGCTCCTGGTCGACGATGATCGCCGTGGTCAGCCCCTCCAGCACGTCCACATCGGGCCGCGCCAGCGTCGGCATGAAGCCCTGCACGAACGCGCTGTAGGTCTCGTTGATCATCCGCTGCGACTCGGCGGCGATGGTACTGAAGACCAGTGACGACTTACCCGACCCCGACACCCCGGTGAAGACCGTGAGCCGCCGCTTCGGCAGCTCGATGCTCACGTCCGCGAGGTTGTTCGCGCGCGCGCCGGTCACGCGGATCGTGTCGTGGGTGTCCGCGGCGTGCCGCGAAGTCGATTCAGCGGCGTGCCGCGAAGTCGATTCAGCGGCGTGCCACGAGGTCGATTCAGGGGCGTGCCGCGAAGTCGATTCCGCGGCGTGCGCCGTCGTGCTGGTCCTCGCGGCCATCGTGGGCGGCTCCTTCTGGTCGTTACGGGCGGAGGTGTCCGCCACGGCCGGCGGATGTCGGATCGGTCGATATCAGAGTTGGTTGATGCGCAGCAGGTTGCCCGCCGGGTCGCGCACGGCGGCGTCCCGCACACCGTACGGCTGATCGGTGGGCTCCTGCACGATCTCGGCACCGCTGGCCTGCACCTTGTCGAATACGCCCGCGAGATCGTCGGTCGCCAGCGTCAGGCGCGCGTAGCTGCCCTTGGCGATCATCTCGACGATGGCCCGACGCTCGTCGTCGTTGAGACCCGGATCCACGGCCGGGGGTTCGATCACGATCGACATCTCCGGCTGCTCGGGCCGTCCGAGGGTGATCCAGCGCATGTCGCCGTAGCCGACGTCCTTGCGGACCTCGAATCCCAGGACGTCGCGGTAGAACTCGACGGACTTGTCTGCGTCGGTGTGCGGCAGGAACGTGTAAGCGATGTTGATCGTCATGCCGACAACGCTAATCACGCGCCGCTGGGCGTGCTTCTCGATTCCTGATCGGTCTCGTGACCTGCTTGACCACGCAGGTGGGGATTCCGTCGGCGGTGCCCGCGGCCTCCCGCTTGTACGCGCTGGGCGGCATGCCCACCAGCTCTGTGAAGCGGGTGCTGAACGTCCCCAGCGACGCGCATCCCACCGCGAAGCACACGTCGGTGACGCTGAGGTCACCGCGTCGCAGCAGCGCCATCGCCCGCTCGATCCGCCGCGTCATCAGGTAGCTGTACGGCGACTCGCCGAAGGCCGTGCGGAACTCGCGAGACAGGTGTCCCGCGGACATGTGGACGCCGCGGGCGAGGGCCTCGACATCGAGCGGCTGCGCGTAGTCCCGATCGATCCGGTCGCGGACACTGCGCAGTCGCGCGAGGTGGCGCAGGCGCTCGGAGTCGACCGGGTTCGAGGGTGCCGGGCGCGCGGGGTCGGTCACCGTCGGGCTGCTGGGCATGCGCCCATTCTGCCCGGCCGGCGACGGTGCCGGCCAGGTCCGCGCGCATCGCGGACCCGGCCGTCCCCGGCAGGGGAGCCGAACGGACCGGAGGAGTCCGATCAGTGCGCGAAAGCGCCCTCGGCCGCTTCGGTGGGGAGCGGCCCGGTGAGGGACTCGAGCTTCTCGGTGTGGTTGCGGATATCGGCCAGCAGCAGGTCCGCCATGTCGTGGTTCATCCCGGCCCGGACCACGACACGCAGGACGGCGAGGTCCTCGCGGTCGGCGGGATACGTGTACGCGGGTACCTGCCAGCCGCGCTGACGGAGCCGGTCGGAGAGGTCGAAGACGGTGTAGTTCGTCACCTCGTCCTGGAGCGCGAAGGCGAACACCGGGAGGTCGGTACCGCGCGTGATCAGCCGGTACGGGCCGATCTTCTCGATCTCGGCGGCCAGGTACTGCGCCACGTCGCTCGCCTCCTGCATGATCCGCTTGTACCCCTCGAATCCGAGGCTGGTGAACATGAAGTACTGCGCGACGACCTGGCTACCGGGGCGGGAGAAGTTGAGCGAGAAGGTCGGCATGTCGCCGCCCAGGTAGTTGACGTGGAACACCAGATCGTCGGGCACGTGGCTCGCATCGCGCCAGATCGCCCAGCCCACGCCCGGGTACACCAGCCCGTACTTGTGACCCGACGCGTTGATCGAGCAGACCCGCGGAATCCGGAAGTCCCACACCAGCTCCGGCTGGATGAACGGGGCGACGAACCCGCCCGAGGCGGCGT
>NZ_BAABFR010000082.1:0-24065 GCF_039541155.1 Tsukamurella soli | reverse complement strand
CCCGGTGCCGGTCGGCGACGGTCCCGTCCGACACCTGCGGCGAGGGTGGCGACGGCGACTGCGGCGGCCACCGTCACCTCGACCCAGGGCAGCAGCACGAGCGTTCCGCCAGGGGCGAGGGAGTTGAGCTCAGCCAGCCTGTCGAAGTCGCCGATATCGTCGTTGATCACGCCGATCAGGCCCGCGAAGTCGGAGGAGACCTGCTGCCAGCGGCCCCGGAACGCCCCGATCGCGGCCGCGTCCGCGCGCTCGGCGGGCGTCGCCGCGGGGCGCTCGTGGTCGAGGACACCCCTGTCGATCTCGCCCATCGCGCCGACGATCGTCACGAAGTCGTTCTGCAGGCTCACCACCTGGCCGTGGGTCATGATCGGCCGAAACGAGGCCACCAGTCGGTTCGCAGACCCGGCATCGGACGCGAGCCCGGACGCGAACGGATGCACGATGAGGATTGCGCAGGCGAGCGCGATGCCCGCGGCCCCCGCGGTCCTCGCGGCGCGTTGCCGGGAGCGGAGAATCGCCGCGGCCGACACGATCAAGAGGACTCCCGAGCCCGCTATGACGTACGGAAGAAAGCTCAGACCGCGAATCGATGCAAGACGCTGATAGTCGGGGCGGGAAGTCTGAACGGCAGCCAGAAGATTAGATGAGCGTGCCTGGATCGCGTCGGACTGTCGGGCGAATTCAGCGACCAGCGGGGCGTCCTGAGCTTGTATTCGGCGTGCCGACAATTCGCCCTCGATCCCGCCCGAGAACGCGGACAATGCGGTGATATCGGCCTGGACCCGGGTGAGCGATTCCGTGGTCATATGCGGCCGGAACCGATCGATCATCTGGTCGCCCCCGGCCGCGGCGTAGGGGACACCGTCGGCCGCCGGGCCGACGGCCAGCAGCACGCCGACGATGCCGACGAGCCAGATCAGCAGCGGGCGCGCGACCCGGCCACGGGATGTCCCGCTGGGTGCCCCCACAGCGCGGAGCTGCGGGAGCCCTGCGAACACGGGCCGATAGCTGGCGGCTACCCGCTGTGGTGACCGGTGAGGTGCCACAGGCCGGTGAAGTTGTTGAACGGTCCGCCGACGATCTGGCTGGTCCACTGCAGGGTGTAGTCGCCGCTGCCGTCGATCGAGCCGGAGACCGCGCTGGTCTTGCCCGGGAACCCGCCGCCCGGCTTGGGGGCGCCCTGGTTGAACACCTGGCCATTCCAGGCGACGCCGAACGCGTCCAGATCGCCGGACAGGCTGCTGCCGTTCTGGTTGATGGTGGGGACCGAGGTGCCCTTGCCCGTCTGCGGGTCGGTCGCCTTGGTCGAGGTGGTGAAGGCGGAGCCGAAGAAGCTCTCGGGACCGGTGACCTCGCCCTGGTACGAGCCCGGGGTGAGCGATCCGGACAGCGGCGTGAACGTCTTGTCCGACTCCGACGAATTACCGTTTGCGAGGAACGGACCGGACGCCGTTCCGCTGGGCAGGATCATCCGGAAATACGACCCCGGGCCGATCGAGAACGTGCCGTGGAGGCTCGCGGCCTGCGCCACGCCCGTGCCTGCGATCACCGATGAGGCCGTGGCCGCGGCGACCACTATTCCGGCGGTGAAGAACTTGAGCGTGCGGCCCGAGTGGGATCGCTGCATGAATGCTCCTTGGTCTCGAAATGAGAAGTTGCTGTGTGTGTTTTCTCGGTCGATTCCAGGACGGTACAGCCGCACGTTGCAGGTGCGAATAGTAAGAATCAGGGCGAGCGTGAGTCGCTACCGCCAGCCGAGGCCGGGAGCGACCTGAGTGAGCAGGTTCTCCAGCAGCCTCGCGTTGTATTCGACGCCGAGCTGGTTGGGGACGGTGACGAGGAGGGTGTCGGCCTCGGCGATCGCCTCGTCGCCGCGGAGCTCCTCGACCAGTACGTCGGGCTCGGCGGCGTAACTGCGGCCGAAAACCGCTCGGGTCGAGTCGATCACCCCGACCTGGTCCGTGCTGCCCCGCTCGCGGCCGAAGTAGGCGCGGTCCACATCGTCGACGATCGGGATGATGCTGCGGCTCACGGACACTCGCGGCGCACGGTCGTGGCCGGCGTCCTTCCACGCCGCCCGGAACGCGCGGATCTGCTTGGCCTGCTGGACGTGGAAGGGCTCGCCGGTCTCGTCGTCCTTCAGCGTCGAGCTCATGAGGTTCATGCCGCGGCTCGCCGCCCACACGGCGGTGGCATCGGATCCGGCGCCCCACCAGATGCGGTCACGCAGCGTGGGGGAGTGCGGCTCGATCCGCAGCAACCCGGGCGGGTTGGGGAACATCGGGCGCGGGTTCGGTTGCGCGAAGCCCTCGCCCGACAGCACCTGCAACAGCACCTCGGTGTGGGTGCGGCCCATGTCGGCGTCGCTCTGGCCGTCGGTGGGTACGTAGCCGAAATACTTGTAGCCCTCGATGACCTGCTCCGGCGATCCGCGGCTCACCCCGAGTTGCAGGCGTCCGCCGGCGATGAGGTCGGCGGCGCCGGCGTCCTCGGCCATGTACAGCGGGTTCTCGTAGCGCATGTCGATGACGCCGGTGCCGATCTTGATGGTCGACGTCTTCGCGCCGATCGCCGCGAGCAGTGGGAACGGAGAGCTGAGCTGGTTGGCGTAGTGGTGCACGCGGAAGTAGGCGCCGTCGACGCCGAGTTCCTCAGCGGCCACTGCGAGATCGATCGACTGGTGCAGCACGTCCGCCGCCGACCGGGTCTGCGATTGCGGCGATGGGTTCCAGTGACCGAAGGACAGGAATCCGATGTTCTTCACGAACCGTTGAACCGTCAAACATGCCGGGTTGTTCCCCGTTCCTGGCGATCACAGCCACGTCATCGCGAGTCCGACGGTCACGGCCGCGATCGCGATGAGCGACAGATTGAGGGCGATGTGACGATCCCCGCGACGCAGGTGGACCCGCGTCGCGAGAAGCTGCAACACCACGAGCCCGACGGCTGCCGCGAGCGCGAGCCACGGTGCGATACCGGTGAGGGGCGGCAGGATCAGCCCGATGGCGCCGAGCATCTCGATGGCGCCGATGGCCCGCACAGCAGACATCGGCGTGGTGTCCACCCAGGCCATCATCGGCAGGAGTTGCTCGCGGCTCCGGATCAGCTTCACCCCGCCCGCGTACAGATAGAACGCGGCGAGCAGGCCGGCGACGACCCAGTACGCGATGGCCACTCTGTGCTCCATTCCGGGTTTCGGGATTCCGGGTTTCGGGCGACGTCTCCCCTATCGATTCCACCGCCTGGATCCGGGAACCGTCCAACACCTGTTCCGGCAGGGCGATACCGAACGGGTATCGTCGCAGCATGGAGCTGCGTGTGCTGCGGTATTTCGTCGCCGTCGCCGAGGAACTCCACTTCGGCCGCGCCGCCGCCCGGTTGCACATCAGCCAACCGCCCCTGAGCCGCGCGATCCAGCGCTTGGAGATCGAGGTGGGCGCGTCCCTGCTCCGTCGTTCCGCGGCGGGCGTCTCGCTCACCCCCACCGGCGCCGTCCTACTTGAGGAGGCCCGCGGACTGCTCGCCCAGGCCGACGGGCTTCGCGTGCGGGTCGCGGCCGCGGCGGGCGCGGCCACCGTCACCGTCGGGCTGCTCGGGGACAGTCGCGACCCGGGCGCGTCCCGGCTGGCCGAGGCCTACCGGCGGCGGCACCCCGGTGTGGAGGTGCGGATCCGGGCGGCCGACCTGACCGACCCCACCTGCGGGCTGCGCGCCGGCATGGTGGACGTGGCTCTGACCCGCGCGCCGTTCGACGAGAGGGGCCTGACGGTGCGCGAGTTGCGCGCCGACGGGGTGGGCGCCGTGCTGCGCGCCGACGACCCGTTGGCCCGCCGCGATCGATTGCGGCTGGCCGACCTCGCCGACCGGGAGTGGTTCCAGTTCCCCGATGACACCGACCCGGCGTGGCGGACGTACTGGAACGGCGGAGAGCGACGCGCGGGCCCGGTGGTACACGGTGTCCAGGAGTGCCTACAGGCGGTGCTGTGGAACGGCACCGTCGGGATGACCCCGCTGGGGCACGATCACCCCGCCGAGTTCGCGGTGATCGAGGTGGAGGACATGCCGCCGAGCCGAGTGGTCGTGGCATGGCGGGGCGTCGACGCCGATCCGCTGATCCGATCGTTCGTCGAGATCGCGACCGCCGCATATCGCTGACGATCGCCCAGCGGCATGATGGCGAGGTGACGGACTCGTGGGCTTCGTCGGCGGGCGTGCGCCGCTCGATGCAGGGCAACCGGGGCCGGGACACCGGGCCCGAACTCGCGTTGCGCCGCGCCGTCCACGCGCGGGGACTGCGGTACTTCGTCGACCGCGCCCCGTTGCGCGGTGTGCGGCGGCGCGCCGATCTGGTGTTCCCGCGGGCGCGGGTCGCGGTGTTCCTCGACGGCTGCTTCTGGCACGGCTGTCCCGAACATCACACGGTGAGCAAGACCAACGCCGGGTTCTGGGCGGAGAAGGTGCGTGCGAACCGCGCCCGGGACGCGGACACCGACACGCGACTGGCCGAGGCCGGGTGGGCCGTGGTGCGTGTGTGGGAGCACGAGGACCCGACGGTGGCCGCTGCGGCGGTGGAGGCGGCAGTACGCGAGCGGCGCGCGATCCGCGCGGGTCGGCGCCCGATCGAGGGCGGTCGGAGTGACGATCCCGGCGTTCCGCGGAACGCTCCCGGAGTTGCTGACCGCGTCAGAGGTGGTTGCGGCTCAGGAACAGCGAGACCAACTCGCCGAGCCGGGCGCTCTCGGGGGCCGTGAAGAGGTGCCCGGCACCGTCGACCTCCGCGTACTGGGCGCCGCTGATGGCGTCCGCGAGGGCGCGGGTGGACGCCGGCAGCACGATGCGGTCGTGCGTCGCACCCACGACCAGCGTGGGGACGCGGATCCCGGGCAGCGCCGCGCGGACGTCGACGGACCGCACCAGGTCCAGCTGCGGCGCCAGGCCGGCGGCCCGGCCGCGGTGGTAGTCGGCGAGCAGGTCGACGGTGGCCGGGGGAGTCGTGGCCAGCTTTGCGGGGCTGCCGGTCGAGAGCAGTAGCAGCCGCGCCAGATCGTCGATGCGGTCCGCCCGGGCCAATGCCGCGTACAGCTCGGCGAACGCCCGGGACTGTGCGTCCGACGCGGCGAAGCCGACGACGAGCACGAGCCCGCTGACCCGGTCTGGGTGCCGGGCCGCGGCGGTGACCGCCACCGTCGAACCCAGCGAGAGGCCGAGGACGGGGAAGCGCTCGTGGCCCCCGGCGACAGCGGCGGTGACCAGCTCGTCGGCGAGATCCTCGACCCGCAGGGGCGCGGCAGCCGGAGGACGCCCGCCCGAGCCGGGATAGTCGACGCCTGTCAGTGTCCGGCCGGGAAGGTGGGTCGACAGCATCATGAAGTTGTCGGCCACGCCGCCGCCCGCGCCGTGGGCGAGGACGAGCGGGGGGCCGGAGCCGACGGTGACGGGGGTGACCGATGCCATGCGTCGGATCGTAGGGACCCGACCGAGCGGGCCGGTCAGCGGCTCGGCGAGTCGAGCGATCGCACGACCACGGCGCCGACCTCGCCGAGGACCGACGATCTCGCCTGCTCGCGGCGGGCTGTGCGGGCATCGTTGCGATCGCCGTGAACCCGCGGATCACGGGTGTCGTTCTACCGGTCGACCGTGGCGCGCCTGGTAACTCTGGGTGAAGTCCTCCCGGCTCACGCCATAAGGCGTTGCGGCGCTTGCTTACAGCGGCCTTGGGTGCGTGCCCGGTTCGGTGGGCAAGTCCCCGGCAACCGAGGGATAAGAGGCCGTGGACAGGATCGTCGGCATGAGTCAGCCGCCACGGCCCGCAGCCGGATACCGCCCCTCGTACGGACCTGGAAGGGGCGGCGCCGGGCAACCGCAGACGCCGCCCGTCTTCCGCACGCCGGAGGCACCGGGGACGTTCCGCGGAACGCGGGAAGCCGCCGCGCCGGGAACGTTCCGCGGAACGCCGGGCCCGGGGACTGTGGGCCCGGGAGTTCCGGGACCGGGCATGCGGGCACCGTCGTACCCGGGCGGTGCGCCGGCCGGGAACGCGACGGTGGTCCTGAGCCTGGAGAACTGGCCGCTGCGGTGGTGGCTGTACCTGGTGGGCCCGACGGTGACGATCGACGGTCGTGTCGTGGCGGAGGGCTGGGGACGCAGCAGCATCCCGGTGTCGGCGGGACCGCATCGGATCGCCGTCGCGTGCGGCGGCGGCGTGCGGCGCGGCATCTGGTCCACGCGCGCCGAACTCGACTTCTCCGCCGCACCCGGGCAGGTCGTGCCGGTGTTCTACCGCGCAGGCACCAGCCGGCTGTGGAACGCCCGCATCGGCCACGAGTCCCGTATGTACCCGGGGGTGATCGGCGACGCGGTGATCTTCGTGGTCTCGCTCTTGGTGGCGCTGGCGATCGTGGGCGTGGCGGTCCTGCACGCGGCCGGCTGACCCCGGCGCGGGACCGGTTCGTGTCGGTGCCGTTGACTACAGTGATGCCGTGAACACAACGGGCATC
This sequence comes from Tsukamurella soli, assembly GCF_039541155.1. Taxonomy (NCBI): domain Bacteria; kingdom Bacillati; phylum Actinomycetota; class Actinomycetes; order Mycobacteriales; family Tsukamurellaceae; genus Tsukamurella; species Tsukamurella soli. Next base: position 17,568 of record NZ_BAABFR010000082.1, on the reverse strand, counting down.
GTGATCCTGGTCGCCGTCGTCGTCATCCTGCTGGTCATCGCGGCGCTGACGACGGGTTACTACCTGAACAAGCGGCGTAGGGTCTCGCTGAAGGACGAGCCCATCGTGCCGAAGAGCTTGGACAAGTCGGGGGGATACAAGGCCGGCGGCGGGTTCAACTTCAGCGAGGGGCCGGGCGCGAAGGTGCCCGAGCCGGTCACGCCTGACAAGCCGAAGTCGGCGCCGAAGGCCGAGGCTGCGGCCGCCGCCGGCCTCGCCGAGTCGCCCGCCGAGGCGGCGACGGAGGAATCGGAGGCACGAGTCGAGGCGGAGGAGTCCGTCGGTGAGGACCTCGCCCCCGAGGTCGAGCCCGCGCCCGGCGGGGACACGCTGGTCGCGAAACCGGACGGCGCCACCGCGCCCGCGGCGCCAGGTTCCGCCGCGGCGCCTAGTGGCTCCGACCTGGCCGCTCTGGCGGAGACGCCCGCTGAGGAGGCGAAGGAGGACGAGCAGGCACAGCTCGACGCGGAGGCCGCTGCGGGTGCCCAGCTCGAGCCCGACGTGGAGATCGCGCCGGGTGGCGACACCGTGGAGCCGAAGGGCGGGGCGGTCACCGTTGAAACCGAGCCCGAGCCCGCGCGCCCCGCGCTCGACGAGATCGAGCCCACGGCCGGGCGGCTGGACCGACTCAAGGGTCGCCTGGCGCGATCGCAGTCGACCGTCGGTGTGTCGCTGCTCGGTCTGCTCGGCGCGGGTGACCTCGACGACGAGTCGTGGGAGGAGATCGAGGACACCCTGCTGCTGGCCGACCTGGGCACCCCGACGACGCTCAAGGTGACCGAGTCGCTGCGCGACGAGATCGCCGCGAACGGCGTTGCCGACGCCACTCAGGCGCGGGCGCTGCTGCGGAAGGTGTTGATCGCCGAGCTGCGGCCCGAGCTGGACCGGTCGATCCGCGCGCTGCCGCACGCGGGCGCGCCGTCGGTGCTGCTGGTGGTGGGCGTCAACGGAACCGGTAAGACGACCACCACGGGCAAGCTCGCGCGGGTGCTGGTCGCAGACGGGCGGCGGGTGCTGCTGGGCGCTGCGGACACGTTCCGTGCGGCCGCGGCCGACCAGCTGCAGACATGGGCCGAGCGGGTGGGGGCGGAGGTGGTGCGTGGCAAGGAGGCAGCCGACCCGGCCGCTGTTGCGTTCGATGCCGTGGCGCGTGGCACCGAGCAGGGGGTCGACGTGGTGCTGATCGACACCGCCGGCCGCCTGCACACCAAGACCGGCCTGATGGACGAGCTGGGCAAGGTGAAGCGCGTCGTGGAGAAGAAGGCCCGGGTCGACGAGGTGCTGCTGGTCCTGGACGCCACCATCGGCCAGAACGGTCTCACCCAGGCGAAGGTGTTCGCCGAGGTCGTGGACATCACCGGCGTCGTACTCACCAAGCTGGACGGCACTGCCAAGGGCGGCATCGTGTACGCCGTGCAGCACGAGCTGGGCGTGCCCGTGAAGCTCGTCGGGCTCGGGGAGGGCGCCGACGACCTGGCGCCGTTCGAGCCCGCGGCGTTCGTGGACGCGCTGCTGGGATAACCCGCCCACCTGGGTCGAACGCCTGTCGGTTAGCGATCGCTAACCGTGCGGTCGGCGTAGGTGAACCAGACGTTACGTACTACCCCGGCCGCGGCGGGTCCGTGGTTCACAAGAACGAAACATTACCTGCCGCTTCAGGAAACATCCCCCTAGCAGTCTTCTCCTCACTGGCTCGGTCGCGCGAGATCAACCCCACTGCGGCCGATGAGAAGGAGGATTTTGGTGACACTACCAATGACGGCATTCCCCATAATGGGGCAACCGGACACCGGAGACACGGCCTGGATGCTCGCGAGCTCGGCGCTCGTCCTACTGATGACCCCGGGTCTGGCGTTCTTCTACGGCGGCATGGTGCGGTCGAAGAACGTGCTCAACATGATCATGATGAGCACCGTGGCCATGGGTGTGGTGACGGTGCTGTGGTCGATATACGGGTTCTCCGAATCCTTCGGTAACTCGGAGGGGGGCCTGTTCGGCAGCTTCGGGCAGTACTTCGGGCTCAAGGGGCTGATCCAGGGCAACGCGTCGGCGGCGGTCGCGGCCACCAAGACCTCACCAGCAGTGGCCGCGGTGAACCTCCCGGTGATCGGTACGGCGCCTGATTACATACCGACGCTGGTCTTCGTAGCCTTCCAGCTGATGTTCGCGATCATCACCGTCGCCCTCGTCTCGGGTGCGATCGCCGACCGGCTGAAGTTCGGTTCGTGGGTTGCGTTCACTGCGCTCTGGGCCACCTTCGTCTACTTCCCGGTGGCGCACTGGGTGTTCGCCTTCGACGGCACCACCGGTGAGCACGGCGGCTGGATCGCCAATAAACTCAAGGCGATCGACTTCGCTGGTGGAACGGCGGTCCATATCAACTCCGGCGCCGCGGGCTTGGCGCTGGCACTCGTCCTTGGAGCCCGGAAGGGCTGGCCGAAGGCCGCGATGCGGCCGCACAACCTTCCGTTCGTGATGTTGGGCTCCGGCCTGCTGTGGTTCGGGTGGTACGGGTTCAACGCCGGCTCGGCGCTGACGTCGGGCGGTGACGCTGCTTCGACCTTCATCACCACCACCATCGCGACCGGCGCCGCCATGCTCGGCTGGCTCCTCGTGGAGAAGCTGGTCGACGGCCACGCCACGTCGCTGGGTGCGGCCTCAGGGGTAGTCGCAGGACTGGTGGCGATCACCCCGTCCTGCTCCTCTGTGAACGTGCTCGGCGCGCTGGCCATCGGCTTCATCACCTCGGTGGTCTGTGCCTTCGCCATCCGGCTCAAGTACAAGCTCAAGTACGACGACGCGCTCGACGTGGTGGGTGTCCACATGATCGGCGGGCTCATGGGCACGCTGCTCGTCGGCTTCTTCCTCTGCCCGCAGTCGCCCGCGGCCACCTCGGGACTGTTCGCCAACACGAAGGGGCTGTTCTACGGAGGCGGCCTCGACCAACTCTGGCGGCAGGCGGTGGGTGGCTTCTCGGTCATGGCCTACTCGTTCGTCGCTACGCTGATCATCGCGCTCGTCATCAAGTACACGATCGGGCTGAGGATGTCCGACGAGGAGCAGGCCGAGGGTGCCGACGAGACGCAGCACGCGGAGACCGCGTACGACATCACGTCGGGCAGCGGTGCTGGTAGCGGTCTCAGCGTCAGCACGAAGGTATAGCGAGTAGTCGGCCGAGATCAGGAAACGGGAAGGACTCACCGGATATGAAGCTGGTTACAGCAATCGTCAAGCCGTTCACGCTCGAGGATGTGAAGTCGGGGCTGGAACAGGCCGGCATCCTGGGGATGACCGTGAGCGAGGTTCAGGGCTACGGCCGTCAGAAGGGCCACACCGAGGTGTACCGCGGTGCTGAGTACTCCGTCGACTTCGTGCCGAAGGTGCGGGTCGAGGTGGTCGTCGACGACGCTGCCGTCGACAAGGTGGTCGAGGTGATCGTCGAGGCGGCCCGGACGGGCAAGATCGGCGACGGCAAGGTATGGGTCACCCCCGTCGACTCGGTGGTGCGCGTGCGCACCGGCGAGCGCGGTGGGGACGCCCTGTGACCTTGATGTGATGCCTTGACAGTAGACAAGACGCCGGGCGCGGCGACCGACCTCGTGGCGGCCCGCGCCCGGCTTCTCGAACGATCCTCCGGCTCCGGCCGCCTAGACCCCCGCGCCCTGCGTGACGCACTCGGCGACCTCGCCGAGGTCTGGCTCACCACGCACGGGCTGCAGGCCGGAATCCGCCCGGACAGCGGCCTCGCCCTCGTGGCCGTGGGCGGCCTCGGCCGTCGAGAGCTGCTCCCGTACTCCGACTTCGATCTGATCCTGTTGCACGACAACGGGGTTGCCCCAGAGGTGGTCGGCGAGGCCGCCGACCAGATCTGGTACCCCCTCTGGGACGCCCACGTGAAGCTCGACCACAGCGTCCGCACCGTCCCGCACGCTCTGCAGGTGGCCGCGACCGACATGACCGCGGCGCTCGGGATGCTCGACGCCCGGCACATCGTGGGCGACGAGGAGCTGTCCAGCCTGCTGATCGCCGGCGTACGGCGGCAGTGGCGTGCCGACATCCGCGGCCGCTTCGACGAGCTGGTGGAGCAGGCCAGGGACCGCTGGCGGCGCAGCGGCGAGATCGCCCACCGCGCCGAACCCGACCTCAAGAGCGGGCGCGGCGGCATGCGCGACGTGCAACTGCTGCACGCTCTTTCGATCGCGCAGCTGACCGACGCCGTGCCGGGCCTCGCCGGCCCGCAGAGCGGGAACCTGGCGCACGCGCACCAGCGGCTGCTGGACACCCGGACCGAGCTGCACCGCATCTCGCGGCGGGCACGTGACCAGCTGCGGGCACAGGACGCCGACGAGATCGGTGCCGCGCTGCGCGTCGGCGACCGATTCGACCTGGCGCGCACCATCTCCGACAGTGCGCGCACGGTGAGCTTCGCCGTCGACCTGGGGATTCGGACAGCGGGAAATGCTCTGCCCCGCAAGGGGATCGCGCGTATCCGTCGGGCGCCCGCTCGGCGTCCGCTGGCCGAGGGAGTGGTCGAGCAGGGCGGCGAGGTGGTGCTCGCCCGCGATGCACAACCCGCGCGCGACCCGGGCCTGACGGTGCGCGGCGCCGCGGCGGCGGCGGCCAACGCCCTGCCGATCTCGGCGGCCACGCTGATGCGGCTCGCCGACTCCGCGCCCGAGCCGCGCGAGCCGTGGCCGGCCGAGGCCCTCGACGACCTGATCCTGCTGCTGGGGTCCGGGCGACGCGCCATCCCGGTGATCGAGGCGCTGGACCGCACCGGCCTGTGGGGCCGGCTGCTGCCCGAGTGGGGCGCGGTGCGGGACCTGCCGCCGCGCGACGCCATCCACACGTGGACCGTGGACCGTCACCTGGTCGAGACCGCCGCGTGGGCTGCGAGCTTCGCCACCCGCGTCAGCCGGCCCGACCTCCTGGTGCTCGGCGCGCTGCTGCACGACCTCGGGAAGGGGCGCGGCGGCGACCACAGCATCGTGGGCGCCGAGATCGCGGCGCAGGTGTGCCGTCGCATCGGCCTGCCGGAGGCGGACGCCGCCGTCATCGAGTCGATGGTGCGCTACCACCTGCTGCTGCCGGAGATCGCGACCCGCCGGGACCTGGACGACCCCGACACCGTCGAACGCGTCGTGGTCGCGCTGGGCCGGGACCCCGTGCTGCTCGAGCTGCTGCACAGCCTCGCAGAGGCCGACTCGCTGGCCACCGGGCCGGGCGTGTGGGGCGACTGGAAGTCGTCGCTCATCGGGGACCTCGTCCGCCGGGCGCGCCTGGTGATGGACGGGCAGCCACTGCCCGAACCCGAGCCGGTGCCCGACGAGATCGCTGAGCAGGCGGCGGGGGGCGGGACGCACGTGAGCATCGCCCCGGCGCCTCAGCGTGGGCCCAACACATACACCGTCACCGTCGTCAGCCCGGACGGGAAGGGGGTCCTCGCGCGGATGGCCGGAGTACTCGCGCTCGCCGGGATGCGGGTACACGACGCGTCGGTGACCGGTGTCGCGGGCGCGGCCGTCAACCGGTTCGTGGTGGTGCCGGGCTTCGGCACGCCCCCCGACGGTGCGGTGGTGCGGCAGCGGCTCATCGCGGCCGTCGAGGGCGCGACGGACGTGCTCGCGGAGCTGGAGGCGCGGGAGCGGGCGACGCAGCCACCGGTCGGTGGAGGGGAGACCGCTCCGCCGCTCAGGTCGCCTGCACCGGCTCGGATCCTGTGGCTCGACCTGCCTGGGCCCGGCGCGCGTGAGGTGGGAGTACCGGGGGCGCAGCCGGCACCGTCGGGCCCCAGCCTGCTGCTCGAGCTGCGGGCGGGCGACCGCCTGGGCCTGCTCGCTCGGGTCGCCGCGATCCTGGAGCAGAAGGGCGCCGACGTCGCGTGGGCCCGCGTGGTCACGCACGGCGCGTCGGTGGTCGACACGTTCGCGCTGACGCCCCCCGCCGGCGCCGGCGCGGAGTTCCGGACGGCCGTCGAGGAGGCGATTTCGGCGGTGGTTCCGGCAACCGAGCCGCCTCCGGCCCCGGACGAGCTCGGCGCCCGATAGGCTGGCCGGGTGTTCGACTCTCTCTCCGACCGCCTCACAGGCGCGCTCAAGGACCTGCGCGGCAAGGGACGGCTGACCGACGCGGACATCGACGCGACATGCCGCGAGATCCGACTCGCGCTGCTCGAGGCCGATGTCGCGTTGCCGGTCGTCCGTTCCTTCGTCGCGCGGGTGAAGGAACGGGCCAAGGGCCACGAGGTCTCGGCGGCGCTGAATCCCGCCCAGCAGATCGTCAAGATCGTCAACGAGGAGCTCATCGGGATCCTCGGTGGCGAGACCCGGCGCCTCAACCTGGCCAAGAACCCGCCGACGGTGATCATGCTCGCCGGCCTGCAGGGCGCTGGTAAGACCACCCTCGCCGGCAAGCTGGCCGCCTGGCTGCGCAAGCAGGGTCACACGCCGCTGCTCGTGGCCTGCGACCTGCAGCGGCCGGGCGCCGTGAGCCAGCTGCAGATCGTGGGTGAGCGCGCGGGCGTGCCCGTGTATGCGCCGCACCCCGGCACCTCCGTGGGCGGCGAGGGCACGCTCGGCGTGAGCGCGGCCGACCCCGTCGACGTTGCTCGGCGCGGTATCGCCGAGGCGCAGACCCGCCAGCACGACGTGGTGATCGTCGACACCGCCGGCCGCCTCGGCATCGACGCAGAGCTGATGGCGCAGGCCGCCGGGATCCGCGATGCGGTGAACCCCGACGAGGTGCTGTTCGTCCTCGACGCCATGATCGGCCAGGACGCCGTGACCACGGCCCAGGCGTTCGCCGACGGTGTCGGGTTCACCGGCGTCGTGCTGACCAAGCTCGACGGTGACGCCCGTGGTGGCGCGGCGCTGTCGGTCCGCGAGATCACCGGCAAGCCGATCCTGTTCGCGTCCACGGGCGAGAAGCTCGACGACTTCGACGTGTTCCACCCGGACCGCATGAGCTCGCGGATCCTGGGCATGGGCGATGTGCTCTCGCTGATCGAGCAGGCCGAGCAGGTGATGGACCAGCAGCAGGCCGAGGCCGCCGCTGCCAAGATCACCTCCGGCGAGCTGACGCTGGAGGACTTCCTCGAGCAGATGCTGATGATCCGTCGGATGGGGCCGATCGGAAACCTGCTGGGCATGCTGCCCGGCGCGGGGCAGATGAAGGACGCCCTCGCGCAGGTGGACGACAGCCAGCTCGACCGGATCCAGGCGATCATCCGGGGCATGACGCCCGCCGAGCGCGCCGACCCGAAGATCATCAACGCGTCCCGCCGGCTGCGGATCGCGAAGGGCTCCGGCGTGACCGTGACCGACGTGAACCAGCTGGTGGACCGGTTCTTCGAGGCTCGCAAGATGATGTCGCAGATGGCCGGCTTCGGCGCGCCCAAGCGGATCCCCAAGCGCAAGCAGCAGAAGGGCAAGAAGGGTAGGAAGGCATCGGGCCGCGGGCCCACGCCGCCGCGTAACCAGCGGGCCCTGCCGGGCGGGATGCCGGGTGGTGTGCCCGGTATGCCCGCGGGTATGGACCTGTCGCGGATGCCCCAGGGGCTCAACCAGCTGCCGCCCGGGCTCGAGGGGATCGACATGGCCGAGATCGAGCGGCAGCTGAAGAAGAAGCGGAGTTGAGGTGGGCGACGCCCCCGGCCCGGTGCTGCACTTCCGCGGGTCGGTCCTGCCCGACGGGCCCGCCGAGTTCTGGGTGGTCGCCGACGGGTCCTCCCGCAGCGAGGAACGAGCGGAGGGTGCGACGCGTCTCGTCGACACCGACGGGTCCTCCCGCAGCGAGGAACGAGCGGAGGGTGCGACGCGTCTCGTCGACACCGGTGTCGTGCGGTTCGCTCCGCAGGCCGGCGCGGCCGTCGAGCTGAGCGGCTGGGCCGTGCCGGGCCTCGTCGACGCGCACTGCCACGTGGGTATCGCGCCGTCCACCGCGCCGACGCTGGAGCTGGCTCGGTCGCTGGCGCGGGACGACGTGCGGGTGGGTGTCACCGTCATCCGCGAGCCGGGGTCGAACCTGGACACGTCGCCGCTCGACGACGAGCTCGACATGCCGCGGTTCGTGCGGATGGGCCGGCACATCGCGCTGACCCGCCGCTACATCCCCGGTCTCGGCGTCCAGCTGGACGAGCAGGCGCAGCTGGTCGACGAGGTCCGCCGGCAGGCTGAGGCCGGGCACGGCTGGGTGAAGATCGTGGGCGACTGGATCGACCGGTCCGTCGGCGACCTCGCGCCGCTCTGGCCCGACGACGTGCTCGCCGAGGCTGTGGGCGTGGCGCACGCGGCCGGCGCCAAGGTCGCCTCGCATGTGTTCGGTGAGGACGCGCTGCCCGGCCTCTTGGCCGCCGGTGTCGACTGTATCGAGCACGGGTCGGGGCTGACCGACGAGACCATCGCGCAGCTGGTCGAGCGCGGGGTGGCGCTGGTACCCACGCTGGTCCAGATCGCCAACTTCCCGTCGATCGCCGAGCCCGCGTTGGGCAAGTACCCGACGTACGCGAAGCACATGAACGCCCTGTACGAGCGGCGCTACGACACGTACCGCGCGGCGTTCGACGCGGGCGTGCCGATCTACGCCGGCACCGACGCGGGCGGCTTCAACGCACACGGCCGGTTGCCCGCCGAGATCGCTGAGCTGACGCGCGTGATGCCCCCGGCCGACGCGGTCGCCGCCGCGTCGTGGCGCGCGCGGGAGTGGCTCGGGTTCGCCGGGATCGATGACGGTGCGCCTGCCGACTTCGTGGTGTACGCCGACGACCCGCGCGAGGTGGTGGCGGCGGGTGGGGCGCTCACGCCCGCGAACGTGGTGCTGCGCGGGCGTGTCGCCCGCTGACGACGGCGACACACTGTTGCGCGCAACAATGCAACACTGGGCCTCATGTTCGAGTCGTTCTCATTGGTCCAGGTGAACCTACGCCAATACCGGAGCATCGAGGCGGCCGAGGTGGAGCTCAGCCCCTTGACGCTGTTTGTGGGACCGAACGGATCCGGCAAGAGCAACTTCCTGGACGCGCTGCGACTTACGTCCGAGGCGCTCACGGGTGGTCTCGACCAGGCACTCCGAAGTCGTGGCGGCATTGGCGAGGTCCGGCGCAGATCGACGGGGCATCCCACCCACTTCACGATCGAAATCGCCTTCCGCGGTGCGGGTTTCGACGGTTGGTATTGCTTCACAGTCGCCGCGGTTCGCGGCGGTGGATACAGGGTTTCCCGCGAGACGTGTGACATCTGGCTCGATGAGAACGGAGCCAAGGGCGATCGCCACGGTGATAGGCGTTACGCCGTGATCGACGGCGTCGTGTCGTGGTCCGAGCCGGTGCTTCCGCCGGCGAACGATAAGCGCCTGTATCTGGTGGCCGCCGCTGGCCTGCCTGCGTTCCAAGCGGTATTCGACGGGTTGTCGGGTATCAGCGTGTTCAATATCGTTCCCGACGTCATGCGTCGGCCCGCCGCGCCTGACCCGGGGGACGTACTGGCGCGAGACGGAGCCAACATCGCCTCGGTCGTTCGGTGATTGGGCGAATCGGTCGATGGCCGTCGTGAGATGGAGCGCATCGAGGAATACCTACAGGTGGTGGTACCGGGGATGCATTCGGTGACGACCGAACAGCTCGGCAATTGGGAGAACCTGTCGTTCAGCCAGGACGTTCTCGGTGCGAAGAGCCCGTGGAGATTCGCCGCCCAGTCGGTGTCGGACGGGACGTTGCGGGCGCTGGCCGTGCTCGTCGCACTGTTCGCACCGAATGCGACATCGCCTGGGGTGGTCGGGATCGAAGAGCCGGAGTCCGCGTTGCACCCTGGCGCGGCGGGGGTACTTCTGGACGCGCTGCGTGAAGCCAGCGAAGAGCGGCAGGTCCTTGTCACCAGCCACAGTCCTGATCTGCTCGATCGGGCGGACATTTCTGTCGACCAGATCCGTGCGGTGCGGTCGATCGACGGACGTACGGTCATCGGTCCGCTCGACGCTGCGGGAACATACGCGATGCGTGAACGACTGTTCACCCCGGGCGAGCTTCTGCGTTCGGATCAACTGCAACCGTCTGTTGCTCACGACACGGTGTCACAGCCGTGAGCGAGCTGCCCGTCATCGTCTCGGTTGTCGAGGGATACGGCGAGGTTCCGAGCTTGCCGGTTCTGCTGCGACGGGTGGCGCTCGAGGTGCATGGGACCTTGTGCGAGGTGCCGACGCCGCATCGGCTCCCCTCCGGTAACATGCGCAAGCCGGACGAGCTGGCGAGGGCGGTTCGGACACAGGCACAGCGCGTGGGCGATCTAGGCGGAGTGCTCATCGTCATGGACGGGGACGTCACCGATGTTCCCTGCGCGGTCGATCTCGCAGAGGAGCTTGCGCCGGAGCCGGGGCTCGTCTCGGTCCGAACCGAAGTCGTGATACCGGTCTTCGAGTTCGAGGCTTGGTTTCTCGCGGCAGCGTCGTCACTCGCCACTCATAGTGCGGTGGACGAGATTGCGCAGGATTGCGCAGATGCAGAGCCCGCCGAGGTGCCAAAGAACGACTTTCAGCCCTGATGACCGTCAAGTACGTCCCGACCAGGCACCAGCCGGCGTTCGCGGCGCGCATGGATCTGGAAGCTGCACAGCGGAACAGTCGCTCGTTCCGCAGGTTCGTGCACGCTGTGGGGCTGTTGCTCGGTTAGCTGGCCTGCTTGCGCGCGCTGCCCGGCTTCGCGTAGACCGGCACCCGCTCCTGCCCGGTGCGGGCGGCGATCGCGTCGATCAACCGGTCGGTCGCGCGGCGGATCGAGACCTCGTCGTCGATGCTGACGTCGCTCATGTCCAGCGGCGGCAGGACGTCGACGGTGACGCGGCTGCGGAGGAACGTCCTGCGGTTGCGGCCGTCGGTGCCGGTGAGCGCGATCGGGACGACCGGGGTGCCGGTGGCGGCGGCGACCCGGATCACGCCCGTGTGGCCCTTGTAGATGCGGCCGTCGGGGGAGCGGGTGCCTTCCGGGTGGATGCCCCATGCGCCGCCACTGCGGACGATCTTCGTGGCCGCGTCGATCGCGGGGGAGGCCTTGGCCCCGCCGCTGCGGTCCACCGGGATCTGCCCCATCCCCGAGAAGAAGACCTTCTTGACCCTGCCGCGAAGGCCGGGCTGTGTGAAGTAGTCGGACTTTGCCAGAAACATCACCGGGCGTCGCGCGCTCTGCACCACGAAGAAGGAGTCGGAGATGGCCAGGTGGTTGGCGGCCAGGATCACCGGCCCGGTCCGCGGGATGTGCTGGCGCCCGGTCACTCGGGGCCGGCCCCACACCCACAGGGCCGGACCGATCAGCGCATGTCGCGCCACCCGGTAGCGGAACGTCGAACGCAGGGAGTCGAGAGACATGCACATGCTTCTACCCGACTCCGGGCTGCTGCGTCCCCGGTTACGCGTAACGTTCCCCGGTCGATCAGCCGACGGGGACCGGCTGCCGATCCGAAGCGGCCTTCGCCGACTGCTTCTTGGCAGGACGCTTGCGCCCCACCCACCACTGCGCCTTCGGCGCGCGACTGAGCAGCTCCACGATGACGACGGTGACGGCCACCGTCACCGCGTACGCCAGGAGGGTCGCCCACGGTGCGGAGACGTGTGCCAACAGCCAGGGCTGCGTGCCCTGCTTGGGCAGCAGCAGGAGGCTCAGCACCATGACGTGCGCCAGAAAGACACCGAACGAGCGCTTGGCGCCGTAGGACGCGACGGCCGTGAGGCGCGGCAGGCGCTCCATGTTTCGGGCCAGCAGCAGCCCGATCGTGTAGATCGCGGCGATCAGCACCACGTACAGCACCATGCTGGACGGCTGGAACGCGCCCGAGGCGTCGATCGGGACCGCGCCGCCGCGAAGTTGCAACCGGTACAGCAGCTGCTCGCCGACGATCGTGATCGCCGAGGCCGCGAACACCAACGGCGCGTGCCGAACGAGCGCGGCCTCGACCCGCTCACGGTGCGCAGCGGTGACGGCGCCGAGCACGATGAAGAACTGGTACGGCAGGAACGTGGCATAGGCGTGCCACCAGTGCTGCCCCCACCAACCGGTGGTCGGCGCCCAGTGCGTGATGGCCACGTACATACCCAGCTGCAGCGCGGCGCTGACCGTCAGCAGCCGTAGGTGATGACCACTGGTCTTGCGCACCAGCCACAGCAGCGCGGGGAACAGGGCGTAGGCCTGGATGGTGACGAATATGAAGTACAGCTGGTAGCCGTTCAGACCGCCCCACACGACGTTCTCCCACAGATCGCCGAGGCTCACCGGGATGCGGGTGAAGTGACCCGTCGTGACCATGTCGAACACCCAGTACGCCACCGCCCACAGCACGAACGGGATGGTCACCAGCGGCAGCCGCTTCCGCCAGAACTGCAGGGGTCGCAGGCGGGGCTTGTCGAGCGTGCCGTACGCGAGCACCAGGCCGGTCAGCGCGAAGAAGGCGTTACGAGTGAAATGCAGATTGAGCGCGATGGCGTCGGTGACGGTGCCGCCCACCTCGTTGTTCGTGTTGGTGAGGGTGTGCAGGAAGATCACCAGCAGGAACGTGATGACGCGGACGAAATCCAGCTGATAGAGATACCCCGAGCGACGGGCTCCGACAGGGCGGGCCGCAGTGGCGGGGGGTGCCATCGTCGTCGACATGATCTCGATCGTGCGCTCCTATTCTGGGAGGTCTCTGCTAGGCCACTTCGAGTGCTCTCAAGCCGATCTCGCGTCCCTCGAGGGGGATCTCAAGGATACCCGACACTCAGTGCATGAAGTGGGTTTGCGCGGGCTGGTGTGGCGGATTCGGTCCTGCCGCCTCGGCCAGCCCGGTGAGGCGCGTGAGGGTGGTCTTGAGGTCGTCCCGCAACCGTCGGGCGAGATCGAGCGAGAATCCCTCCCGTACCACGATGCGCAGGACTGCGACGTTCTGTGCATTCGCCGGCATGGTGTAGGCGGGCACCTGCCAGCCGTAGGTCCGCAGCTCGTGGGAGATGTCGAAGACGGTGATCGGGGCGTCGGCGGCCAGGGCCAGTGTGATCACCGGCAGCGCGGAACCGTCGGTGATCACGGTGAGCGGCGGCAGGTCGGCGAGCTCGCGTGCGAGCCACGTCGCCGTACCGCGCAGTGTCTGCATGATGCGTGTGTAGCCGGCGCGGCCGAGGCGTAGGAAGTTGTAGTACTGCCCGATGATCTGGGCGCCCGGGCGGGAGAAGTTGAGCGTGAACGTGGGCATGTCGCCGCCGAGGTAGTTCACGTGGAAGACGAGGTCGTCGTCGAGATGCGCGCGGTCCCGGAAGATCACGAAGCCGATCCCGGGGTAGGTGAGGCCGTACTTGTGTCCCGACACGTTGATCGACGCCACCCGCGGAAGGCGGAAGTCCCACGCGAGGTCCGGATCGAGGAACGGGGCGACGAAGCCTCCGCTCGCGGCGTCGACGTGGACGGGCACATCGGGCCCGCCCGACGCAGCCAGCTCGTCGAGCGTCGCGCATACCCCCGCGACGTCCTCGAACTCGCCGGTGAACGTGGTCCCGAGGATCACGATCGCGCCGATCGTGTGCTCGTCGACGGCGTCGCGCACCTGCTGCGGCGTGATCGTGTACCGGCCGGGTTCGACCGGCAGATACACCGGCTCGACATCGAAGTAGCGGCAGAACTTCTCCCACACGACCTGCACGTTGCTGCCCAGCACCAGCTTCGGTCGAGAGACGTCGCCGCCCGCCGCGCGGCGCTGCTTCCGCCAGCGCCACTTGAGTGCGAGCCCCGCCAGCATGACCGCCTCGGACGAGCCGATCGTCGACGCGCCGGTCGCCGACGAGGGGTCGGCGGGGTCGAGGCCGGGCGCGTGGAACAGGTCGGCGACCATCGCGATGCACCGCGATTCGATCCTGGATGTCGCGGGGTACTCGTCGTGGTCGATCGCGTTCTTGTCGAACGACTCGGACATGAGCACCTCGGCCTGGGGCTCCATCCAGGTGGTCACGAAGGTCGCGAGGTTCATCCGCGACTGTCCGTCGAGCATGATCTCGTCGTGGATGAAGCGGTAGACCTCGGCGGCGGTGCGTTCGGTCTCGTCGAGGCTGGTACGCGGCACCGGGCCGGTGCTGAGCCGGCCGGCATAGGCCGGGACGAGCACGGACTCGTCGTCCAGGATCTGTGCTGCGTCGGCGGCGGCGGCGGCGGAGGCGGAGTCGGCGGAGGAGTCGGCGGAGGAGTCGGAAGAGGCGCTGTCTCGGGACACGGAGTCGTTGCTCGGCACGGGGCCGACCGTAGTGGATTTCGCGCCCGCGGGTAGTGCGTGGCAGAATTGTCCGCTGCTGCCCGGGCCCGGTTACGTACCGACCGGAGCGGTCACCACTGAGACGGCAAAACCGGATGCGACCACCCTGGCGTATCGCTGAATTGCACCGTGACACAACGTAAGGAACCAGGCTTCTCATGGCTGTCAAGATCAAGCTCACGCGGCTCGGCAAGATCCGCACCCCCCAGTACCGTGTCATCATCGCCGACGCCCGCACCCGTCGTGACGGCCGCGCGATCGAGACCGTCGGCAAGTACCACCCGAAGGAGGAGCCGTCTCTCATCGAGATCGACTCCGACCGCGTGCAGTACTGGCTGGGCGTGGGTGCGCAGCCGACCGAGCCCGTGCTCGCCCTGCTGAAGATCACCGGCGACTGGCAGAAGTTCAAGGGCCTGCCGGGCGCCGAGGGCACCCTCAAGAAGGCTGCCGAGAAGCCCAGCAAGCAGGACCTGTTCAACGCGGCGCTGGCCGAGGCCGACAAGGAGCCTTCGGCTGCTGCGACCACGCCGCGCAAGCGTGCCGCCAAGGCCGACGCGCCCGCTGCTGAGGCCGAGGCGCCGGCTGCTGAGGCCGAGGCGCCCGCCGAGGCTCAGTGAGCGCCGTCGTCGCCGATGCCGTCGAGCACCTGGTGCGCGGCATCGTCGCCAACCCCGACGACGTGCGTGTCGATCTCATCACCGGCCGTCGAGGCCGCGTGATCGAGGTGCACGTGAACCCGGAGGACCTGGGCAAGGTCATCGGCCGCAGCGGCCGCACCGCCACCGCCCTGCGTACGCTGGTCGCCGGCATCGGCGGCAAGGGCATCCGGATCGACGTCGTCGACACCGATCGGGTCGACTGATCGCATGGAGCTGGTGATCGGGCGGGTCGTGAAGTCGCACGGCATCCGCGGCGAGGTGGTCGTGGAGGTGCGCACCGACTCGCCCGAGCTCCGGTTCGCCGACGGTGCTGTGCTGCGCGGTCGGCGGTCGGCGCGCGGCGGTGGGCTGACGGGCCCTGTCGAGACCTACACGGTGACGACCTCCCGGGAGCACTCCGGGAGGTTGTTGCTGACTCTGGCCGAGGTTGCGGACCGGACCGCCGCGGACGAGCTGCGCGGCACCCTGTTCGTGATCGACAGCTCCGAGGCGACGCCGAGCGCCGATCCCGACGAGTTCTACGACCACGAGCTCGAGGGGCTCGAGGTGCGCCTGATCGGCTCGGGTGAGGTGGTCGGCACGCTCGCCGAGGTGCTGCACTCGACCGGCGGCGAGCTGCTGTCGGTCACCGATCCGTCCGGTCGGGAGATCCTGGTGCCGTTCGTCTCGGCGATCGTGCCGGTGATCGACGTCGCAGGCGGGTTCGTCGAGATCGACCCGCCCGGCGGCCTGCTCGACCCGGACTTCGAGGCCTGAGGACGCGTTGCGCCGTGCGTATCGACGTTGTCACGATCTTCCCGGAATACCTGACGCCGCTGCGGCAGGCGCTGCTGGGGAAGGCGATCGACAAGGGACTGCTCGAGGTGGGCGTCCACGACCTGCGGGACTGGACCCACGACGTGCACAAGGCGGTCGACGACTCGCCGTACGGCGGCGGCCCCGGCATGGTGATGCGGCCGACGGTGTGGGGGCCCGCGCTCGACGACGTATGTCCCGACGGCGCTCTGCTCGTGGTGCCGACCCCCGCGGGCGTGCCGTACACGCAGGCGATGGCGCACGAATGGGCCACCGAGGAGCACATCGTGTTCGCGTGCGGCCGCTACGAGGGTATCGATCAGCGGGCGATAGACGATGCAGCGCGGCGCGTGCGCGTGCGGGAGGTGTCGATCGGCGACTACGTGCTGATCGGCGGCGAGGCCGCGGTGCTCGTGATGGTCGAGGCGTTTGCGCGGCTCATCCCCGGCGTGCTCGGCAACGCCGCGTCGCACCAGGACGACTCGTTCTCCGGCGGGCTGCTCGAGGGTCCGTCGTACACCCGGCCCGAGACCTGGCGGGAGCTGACGGTACCGCCCGTGCTGCTGTCCGGCGATCACGCGAAGGTCGCAGCGTGGCGGCGCGAGCAGTCGCTGGCGCGGACCGCCGAGCGCCGGCCGGACCTGCTGCCGCCGGTCGAGCGGTAGGACGCTACGCCTGGCGGGTGGCCAGCTCGAACGCGACCACCAGGTCCTCGCCGTAGGCGATCACATCGAAGCCGGGATCCGTCGACACCTTCATGAGCCCGCCCCCGATCGCGCCGCGTACGGCCGTCGCCATCGACACCGGCGACAGTGCGCGGAACTCACCCGACTCGACGCCGAGCGTAAGGATGGTCTCCAGCTCGAGCCGCGACATCGCGGCCAGCTGCGCGGGATCCACCCCCAGCTGCTCGAGCCGGAGCCCTGCATTGCTGCGGTAGTTCGAACCGATCTCGAGCAGCGCGAGTTGATGTGCGCGGTGCGTCGCGATGTAGCCGCAGTGCGCGCGGATGTGGGCGGCGAGCTTGCCGGCAGCGGTCGCCTCCGCATCGACCACCGGCTCCATGACCTCGATCAGCGATCGATACAGTTCCGCGACGATCGCGGCCACCAGCTCGTCCTTGTTCCCGAAGTGGTAGAGCACGACACTCATCGCGACGCCGACCCGGTCGGCGATCTTGCGGACCGAGGCCTGGTTGTAACCCAGCTCGGCGATGGTGTGGATCGCACAGTCCACGATCTGTGCCCGCCGGGCGATCTCGGTGAACGTCTCCGTCCGATTAGATCGCATGATCTAGAGGATAGATCACCCGACCCGGGCCCACGGGGCCGTGGAATCGGGCATCATGGCACCGGCTGGATCGGGGGATCCACCGCTGGGGGATATGCCATGGACGCTGCTGGTCTGCTCGCCGACGTCGAACGCCGGGCGGCGGAGCTCGCCCGAGTCGACGCCGAGTTCCGCGACGCGCGGGTCACCGCCCGCAGCCGGGACCGGCTGGTCGAGGTCACCGTCGACGTCCGGGGGCGACTCGTCGGCGTCGCGCTCGCGCCCGCGGTGCGGCGATCGTATCCGCCCGACGCGCTCGCCGCCTGCCTCGTCGACCTCGCCGCGCAGGCCGCCGCCTCGCTCGACGGTCACTATCGGCACCGTGCCGAGCTCGCCGTCGGGTCGGGGCAGTGATGACGCTCGAGATCGACCGCGGCGCGTGGAGCGCGGCCGCCCGGCGGGTCGCGGCGCTCGCCGTTCGCGTCCCGCCGGGCGTCGGGCTGCCGGACTCCGACGACCGGTACGGGCGCGCGGTGGCAGCCGTCGTCGCC
>NZ_BAABFR010000081.1:0-24075 GCF_039541155.1 Tsukamurella soli | reverse complement strand
GCCGTGGCGGGTGCCGCGAACAGCGGGACGACGCCGATCAGTCCGGCCGCCAGCATGAGCGGCGCCGCGCCGCCGCGGACGGCGCGGGCCGATGCGGTCCAGATCTCGATCACGCAGCCGGCCACGACCGCCCCGAGCGCCGCGGGGGCGTCGTGCGGACCGGCACCGACGAGCAGGGTCCCGAGCGTGACCGCCGTCCCGACCGCGCCGACCAGGTGCAGAACCGGCCACTGCAGCGGGCGCCGCAGCGGCAGGGTCGCCGCCGCGAGCACCAGGGTGAAGCCGCCGAGCAGGTAGCCGTCGCCTGCGAGCGGCGGCGCCAGGACGAACGCGGGCGCGTACACCAGGATGGCGAGCCACTGCGACCGCCAGCGCGCCGCGAGCACGAGGCCACCCAGTGCGATCAGCCCGGCCGCGGCCACCCCCACCGGGTGCGCCGCCCAGTGGTAGATACCGGTCACCGCCACGACGTCCAGGTACGCCGCGGCGCAGCCGGTGGCGCTCAACGCCATCTCGCCGACCCGCAGGCCCCGACGGTGGCACGCCCACGCGGCCGCTACCAGCCCCGCGGCGAGCGCCGCGCCCAGCCCGACGCGCACCGTCGGGCCCAGCAGCCCTGCCTCCGCGGCCAGGGCGAGCAGCAACGCCACCCCGGTCGAGGTGACCACGGCGCCCCCACCCGCCAGGACCCGCGCGACGGTCCACGAGCGGTCACGGGGTTGCGCGGATGGCCGCGGCGCCGGGGTCCACGTCGGGGCGGCAGGCCGAGGAATCGGCGGCGCTGTGGGGACGGGCAGAGGTTCAGCCGGCTGGGGCGCGGTCGGCGGTGCGGGGACGGCGGCGGCGATCCCGGCGAGCTCGCGCTGCATCCACGCCAGGCGCCGGACGGTGATGTCGAGCTCGACCGCGAGCCGGTCGAGACGGGGGCGGGTGTCGTTCATACCCTCCACCGTTCCGTGGCGGCGGCCGCGATGGATGCGTACGACTACTCGAGCCGCATGGGTGGTTACAGCCGGCTGGTGGCCACCGACAGACCGGGCGAGGTGGCCACGGACAGCGACGACGGCGTGGGATCCCGATCGATCACATGCGCACCGAGCGTCGCGATCATCACGCCGTTGTCCGTGCACAGCCGCGGCTTAGGCACCCGCAACTCGAAACCCGCTGCGTCGCACCGCTCCTGCGCGAGCTCGCGCAGCCGCGAGTTGGCAGTGGCCCCGCCGCCCAGCACGATCGTCTCCACGCCCACATCCTGCGCCGCGCGGATCGCCTTGAACGTCAACACATCCGCGACCGCCTCCTGGAACGACGCGGCGATATCCGCCAGGCCCAGCTCCCGCCCCGCGGCGCGCTCGGCCTCCACGTGTCGCGCCACGGCCGTCTTCAACCCGCTGAACGAGAAGTCGTATCGAGCGTCCTGCTGCCTCGTCATGGCGCGCGGGAACCGGATCGCGTCACGGTCACCGCTGCGGGCGAGCTCGTCGATCACCGGTCCGCCCGGGTAGCCGAGTCCCAGCAGGCGCGCGACCTTGTCGAAGGCCTCGCCCGCCGCATCGTCGACGGTGGTGCCGAGCTCGGTGATGGGCTCGGCGAGATCCTCGACGTGCAGCAGGTGCGTGTGTCCGCCGGAGACGAGCAGCGCCACGCACGCCGGCATCGGCCCGTGCTCGAGGGTGTCGACGGCGACGTGCCCGCCCAGATGGTTGAGGCCGTAGAAGGGCACGTCCCATGCCGCGGCGTACGCCTTGGCCGCAGCGGCACCCACCAGCAGGGCCCCCGCCAGCCCCGGCCCGACGGTGGCGGCCACCGCGTCCGGCCGCTCGACTCCGGCCTGCGCGAGCGCACGCCGCATCGTCGGGACGATGGCCTCCAGGTGCGCGCGGGACGCGACCTCAGGCACCACTCCCCCGTACCGGGCGTGCTCGGCGACCGACGAGGCGACCTCGTCGGCCAGGAGTTCGCACGTCCGGCTGCCGACGTCCCAGCGGACCAGGCCCACGCCGGTCTCGTCGCACGAGCTCTCGACACCCAGGACGATCACTGCTTCTCCTCTTCGGCCGGCGCCGGGCGGCGCATCGTGTAGGCGTCCGCGCCCGACGGCCGGTAGTACCGCTTACGCAACCCCACCCGCTCGAATCCGACCCGCTCGTACAGCTCGATCGCCCGGTCGTTGTCGGTGCGGACCTCCAGGAACAGGGGACCGCCGTGGGCCTCGGCGTCGGCGAGCAGCGCGGCCAGCAGCGCCCGGCCCACGCCCCTCCCCTGGTGGGCGGGGTCGACGCCGATCGTGTGGATCTCCGATTCCGGCTCCGCCGCCGAACCGAGCAGGCCGATCGCGGCGTAGCCGATCAACACCTCGCCGTCGCGGGCCGCATAGACGCGCACGTGCGGCTGCCGCAGCTCGGACACGAAAGCCCGTGCGGGCCAGGGGTCGTCGCCGGGGAACAGGATCCGCTCCAGTTCGGCGCAGCGCGGCGCGTCGGACTGCCGCAGCGGTCCGACTGTGAACTCGCGCGACGCCGAAGAGGACTCAGGCGCCACGGAACGCCATCTCCACTGCGTCGGGGCGGCGCAGGTACAGCGGCACCAGCGGCCGCGGCGGGGTGCCGATCAGCGGTGCCCCGACGGCGGCGAGGGTCGCGGGCGTCGGCGCACCTTCGGCCAGCACGCGCGCCCCGCCACCGTCGACGGTGGCGGCGCGCCAGTCACCGTCGAGCCCGAACTCGGCGGGTGCGCACACGCCGGGCCCGGCGGTCCGGACACCGTCGGCGTATCGGGCCCAGTACACCTCTCGGCGCCGCGCGTCGGTGAGCACCAGGACGTCACCGTCACCACCCACCCCGATCGCGTCCAGGCTGCACACGCCGTGCACCTCGATGCCGAGCGCGTCGCCGAACGCGGCGGCGGTGGCCATGCCGACCCGCAGTCCGGTGAACGGACCGGGTCCGCAGCCGACGATGACCGCGCCCAGGTCCGCACGCGCCACCCCGGTCTCGGCGAGGCACTCGAGGATGAACGGGGTGAGCACCTCCGCATGGCCGCGCGAATTCGTCTGGCCGCGCTGGGCGAGCACCGTCGCGGCATGCGGGGCGTGGGGGTCGAGGTCGACGACGCCCACCGTGAGCGACGGCGTGGCCGTGTCGAGGGCGAGGACGAACACCCGTGCAGTCTACTGAGCGCTCGGGTGCTACCGAGCGACCACGTACCCCAGCGCACAGGCACCCAAGGACACCAGCAGGGACACCGTGGCATAGGTGACGGCGGCGACGTTGCGTCGCTCCTGCAGTAGCCGGACCGTCTCGACGCTCGCGGTGCTGAACGTGGTGTAACCGCCGCACAGGCCGGTGGCCAGCACCGTCTCGAGCGATCCGTCGATGGAGTGGCCGGCCAGCAGGCCCGCGAGCGAGCCCAGTACGAGCGAACCCGTCACGTTCACGACGAACGTCGCCCACTGGCCCATGCGGGTCCAGCGGTATCGGATCGCGCCGTCCACCAGGAGCCGCAACGACCCGCCGAAGCCGCCGACGAGCACGACGAACAGCGCGGTCACCGTCGCACCGCCCGCCGCAGGCCCCTTCCGATCCGGCGGACCGGACTCGCCATGGCGACTCCCGCGGTGGCTGCCAGTACGCCGCCCGTGATCGTCGCGACCACGTACACCAGAGCCGTGCCGACGTCGGCACCGGCGAGCATCGTGTGGATGTCGAGCATGAACGTGCTGTACGTGGTCAATCCGCCGCAGAAGCCCGTGCCCAGCAGCAGGCGGGTGTGCCGGCGCACCCCGTGATCGGGCCCCGAGAGGACGAGCGTCTCGAGCAACACACCCAGCACGAACGCGCCGACCATGTTGACGATGAACGTCGACCAGGCGAAGTGCCCCGGCGACGTGGGCAGCAGGCGCGCCAGACCGTACCGTGCGGCGGTCCCGACCGCGCCGCCCACGAACACCAGCGCGATGCTCGTGGGACGCAGGTGCAGTGGGCGCGGCGCGGCGGACCGCGACGACGTCTGCTCCTTACGGACGAGTGGGCCGGTCATGACCGCTCACCCGTCGGCTCGACCGGAACCAGGACGATGGGCACGGTGTGGTTGTGGGCGATGACCCCCCGTGCGAAGCGGTTGCCGAAGAACTCGTCGAGCACACCGAGCAGCCCGCTGTGCGGGCTGCCGAGGACCACCGCATACGCACCGACCTCGCCGGCAACCCGCAGGAGCAGCTTGGACGGCGACTCACCGCGGGCCACGTGATAGGTCCACCCCGCTGTCACCGCCCCCAACAGCTGCTCCTTGGCGGCACGTGCGAGGTCGTCGAGGCGCTGGTCGACCAGTTCCTCCCAGTCGCCGGAGTCCGGGTCCATCGGGGTGTCGGCGAAGTCGTGGATGTGCACCACATCGACCCGGGCGCGGATGCGTTCCGCGAGATCGGCGGCGAACCGCAGGGCGGCTACGCTGGACGGATCACCGTTCCAACCGACTACCAGGTTGGGATCGCCGGGCGTGTACCGCTCGGACGTGTGGTCGACGAACACCGATCCGGATCGGTCCATCTCCACCGCGGGCGCTCCCGCACCTCCGCCGTCCGTACCACCGTCTTCACCGGACCGCGCCGTGTGGTCGGGCACCGTGTACCTCCTCCGCAGTCGCCGTCCCGGCGCGGAGTCGGCTCCGACCACCGGGACACTCGTGTCGCAGGAACTATCAGCACTGGTGCGGTTCGGGATCGATACTCCCTGGCGAGTTCCATCACCGGTGGTGAACACTACCCCGCATCGAATAGGCGATGCCACTCGAACGCGCGACCGAAAGCGCCGTGGCAGGCGTGTTTCCAGCGACGACCGGCGGACTGTGACCGATTTCACACCCGTCATCCGTGCGGCCGCCTCGCAGCTGCTGTCCGGCCGCGCGGTCAGCCCTCGAGCGGCAACGCGAGCGCCGCGATCAGGCGTTCGGCGACGGCACGCACCTCGGCACGCGCCCGATCCGGGTCGGCGGCGCGCGAGACGTACAGCGCGGACTCGTCGATCGCCCCGAGCAGCACGTGAGCGGTGGGGCGGACCGGCTGATCGGGGATCCGGCCGATCGCGATCGCGTGGTTCATGAGCCCCTCGATGACGGCGAGACCGTAGGCCTCACCTCGCGCACGCCACTCCTCCCACCCCAGGACGGCCGGCGCGTCGATGAGCAGGATCCTGCTCATCCCCGGGTCGGTGAGCGCGGCGACGACCTCGTCGAACCCACGCAGCAACGCGGCCAGCGGGTCGTCGTCGCCGGCCTCGGCGACGATCGCCATCGCGCGTCCCACCGCCTCGGCCTCGGTGTCCTCGTAGACGGCGGTGAACAGCCCGAGCTTGTCCCCGAACTGGTGGTAGAGCGCGCCGCGGCTCACGCCGGCCGCCTCGACTATCGCCTGGGTGCCCACATTGCCGTAGCCGTGCTCGGCGAACAGGCGCCGGGCGGCCGCCGTCAGGGCCGCCTTGGTTGCTGCCGTGCGGTCGGCCTGGGTCCGCCTATTGACTTCCATACAGGTTGCACGTAACTTTCATACAGAGTGTTCGTAAATCTTCGCACGAGAGCAGGCCATTCGATGCCCACCTCCTCACTCCCCTCCGGAACCGTCGAATACCGCGTCTACGGGCCCGATGGATCAGAACGTCCCCCCGTCGTCTTCGTCCACGGTGTGCTCGCACCCGCCGCCCTGTGGCACGAGGTCGCCGCCCGCCTCGGCGCGGCCGGATTCCGATGCTATGCCCCCGACTGGCCGCTCGGTTCGCACCGCATCCCGTGGGGGTCGTCGGCCGACCGCTCCCCCGCCGGTGCCGCGCGGCTGATCGCCGACTTCCTCGAGGCCCACGATCTGCGCGGCGCGACCCTGGTCGGCAACGACACCGGCGGCGCGCTCTGCCAGTTCCTCGTGGACGCGCGCCCAGACCTGGTGGGGCGGCTGGTACTGACCAACTGCGACGCGTTCGACCAGTTCCCACCGCAGCCCTTCAAGGCCACTCTGGGCCTGATGAAGTCGAAGGTGATCACCCGGATCATGCTGCCCGCCATGTGGTTCCGATCGATACGGAATTCACCACTGGGCTATGGACTGCTCGCGACCGACCCGGATCCCGCGTTCACCGCGGCGGCGATCGCCCCACTGCGCGACGCCGCGATCCTCGACGACCTCGTGGCCTTCCTCCGGCAGGTACGGCCGGCCGATCTGGCGGCGGTGACGTCGCGTCTGGAGTCGTTCACCGCTCCCGTCGCACTGGTGTGGGGCATGGCCGATGGCGCGTTCACGCCGGCGCTCGGTCGGCGACTCGCAGCGGCGATCCCGGGCGCGACGTTCACCGAGGTCCCCGGCTCGCGGACGTTCGTCGCCCTCGACCGGCCCGAGGCCGTGGTCGACGCGGTGACCCGGATCAGCGCGGTGCCGACGGCGAGCGGCCCCGATCTGTCATAGGGCGGGTGCACGATGGAGTCATGGTCAACGCACAGCGCATCCGCGACGCCGACGTCCCCGACTGGGCGCCGATCCTCCGCACCCTCCGCACCCGCTTCGAGACCGGGTCGTTCGCGGCCGGCGTCCGGCTGGTCGACGCGTTCGGCGCGGCCGCCGACGCCGCGAACCACCACCCCGAGATACTTCTGACGTACGGCCACATCGACGTGCGGTTGACCAGCCACGACGCCGGCGAGGTCACCGACCGGGACATATCCCTGGCACGGACGTTCTCGGGAATCGCAGCGGCGCAAGGCGTCTCGGCGCGGCCGACCGCGATCACGGTGGTCGAGCTGGGCTTGGACACGGCGGACAGTACCGCGATCGCGCCGTTCTGGGCCGCGGTACTCGGCGCGCCGCTGGGCGCCGACGGCGACGTGCCCGACCGCACCGGCTTCGGGACGACGATCTGGTTCCAGGACACCGATCTCCATGATCCGCCGCGCCAGCGGTTCCACCTCGACGTGATCGTCGACCCGCGCGAGGCGCCAGAACGGATCGCCGCCGCCCTGGCGGCGGGTGGAACGCTCGAATCCGATGCCGCCGCACCGCGATTCTGGGTGCTCGCCGACCCACAGGGCAACCATGCCTGCATCTGCACCCAAGAGGATCGCTAGTCCTCAACCATCCGGGCGCGGCTTCTTCGCCATCACCCGTACCGTTACCCGACGAACATCAAGGACGATGCCGTTCACGAGATGGTGAAGAAGATCGCGGCGATCACCGGGGAGTCGCAGGCCGGCGCCGTGCGCTCCGCCCTCGAGTGCAGCATCGTCGCGGATTCGGTGACCGATCCTGTGGTCGCGGCGCGGCTCGGCGAACTGCTCCGGCAGACCGCAACGGAGGTGGTCGACGTGACCCGGGAGCAGGCGGAGATCGCGCGCCGCGCGTATCGCGACTTCGGCCGCGGGAGCGGCCACCCCGGCGGATCAGACCCCTCCGGTCCGCCACTCCCACTCGGCCGTCCGCACGTCGGAGCCGGCCGCGCGTGTGAGCTTCACGTGCAGGTGGCGGTCGGTGAGCCGTTCTGCGACACCCTCACCCCACTCGACCACCACCACGGAGTCCGCGAGATCCGAGTCGAGGTCCAGCGCGTCGAGCTCCCCCAGCCCGCCGAGCCGGTAGGCGTCCACGTGGATCAGGCCGGGGCCACCGTCGGCCCCGGGCGCGTGCTCGCGGGCGATGATGAACGTCGGGCTCGACACCCGTCCCGTCACCCCGAGTCCCGCGGCGATGCCACGTGTCAGCGCGGTCTTGCCCGCGCCCAGCGGGCCGTCGAGGATCACCAGATCCCCCGCGGCCAATGCGCCCGCGAGCTCACGGCCGAGCGCCTCGGTGTCCTCCACCTCCGGCAGCGTGCGGACCTGCACGGTCACGACGCCGCGACGGTCGCCCGGGCGACCAGCTCGGCGATCTCCAGCGCGACGTTATCCGCGGCCTCCATGATCAGCATGTGCCCGGCGCCCGAGAGCACCACGAAGCGGCAGTCCAGCTCCTGTGCCATGTGCTCGGAGCTGCCCAGCGGGGTCATCCAGTCGTGGTCGCCGCACACCACTGTGGCGACGACTCGGCGCAGCGTGGCGAGGCCGGCCCGCTCGTCGTAGCGCTCCAGCGCGGTGAAGAAGCCGGCCATCGTGGCCAGCGGCACGGTCAGGCTCATCGACGACGAGAACCGTTCCATGGTCGCGCTGCGCCTGCCGGGGCCGTACGAGCCCGCCACGATCAGCGGGCCGATCAGCGGTTTCGCGATCTCCCGCCCGTGCCCGACCACCGTCGGCAGGTAACGGATCACGAGGCGGAAGATGTCGATGATCGGGTTCGTCAGGTTGGCGGCGAGCCCGGTCTCGGTGAGTCCGTGTGCGGACGTACCCAGTAGGCCCACACCCACGATGCGGGAACCGAACAGCTCCGGGTGCCGGCTCGCGCAGGCGAAGATCGCCATGCCGCCCATCGAGTGCCCCACCAGCACGACCGGCCCCGTCGGGGCGAGGGCGTCGAGCACCGTCACGATGTCGTCACCGAGCAGCTCGACCGTGCTCTGCTCCGCCGTGGCCGCACCCGAGTCGCCGTGCCCGCGGCAGTCCGGGAACACCATGCGCACGCGCGGGCCCCACCGCCGCTCCAGCTCGGCCCGGACGAACAGCCAGCTGGCCGACCGCAGGGTGAAGCCGTGCACGAACACCACGGTGACGGGCGCGTCCAGCGGCCCCACCTCGCGGACGTGCAGCGGGATCCCGTCGTGGCTGAGGATCACCGACTCGCGATCGGCGGCGAAGGCCAGGTCGAGCCCCTCGAGCGGATCCGGGCCGTCGCGCCGCAGGCCCAGGACGCGGCCGGCGTAGGTGACTCCCGCCGACGTGGCCACCGCGAGCGCGCTGCCCAGCCCCACCACGACGGGCGGCACCGGCACCTTGATCCCCGTCACCGCGACGTCCCCGGCCCCTCGGCGCCCACGTATCGACGTACGACGCGACCGTGCACTCCGGTGAGGATCTCGTAGTCGATGGTCCCCACCGCGTCGCCCCAGTCGGCCGCGGTCGGCTCACCCGGCCGGTCGCCGCCGAACAGGACCGCGGTGTCCCCCTCGGACACGCCGCCACCGTCGGGCCCCAGGTCCACCACGAACTGGTCCATGCACACACGCCCCACCGCCGGGAACCGGCGTCCGCCGATCGCCACCTCGAACCGGTTGCTCAGCGAGCGCACAACGCCGTCCGCGTACCCCGCGGGGACCAGTCCGACGACGGTGTCGCGCGGTGCGATCCAGGTGTGCCCGTAGCTGACGCCGTCGCCGGCGGCGAGACGCTTGATCAGGATCACCGGCGCCGCCAGAGTCATCGCGGGCCGCAGCCCACAGTCGTCGCCGGCGAGGGGCGACCGGCCGTACACGGCGATGCCGGGACGGACCAGGTCGAACCGCAGGTCGGCGCGGGTGAGTGTGGCCGCCGAGTTGGCCGCGTGCACTGCGACGGGATCGAGCCCCCGCGCGCGCAGATCCGCGGCCGCGGCGATCAGGCGGTCGCGCTGGACGTCGAGGAACGGGTGCTCGGGCAGCTCCGCGTGCGCGAGGTGTGTGAACACGCCGTGCAGGCGCACGGCACCGTCTGCCACGGCCCGCGCGAGGGCGTCGACGGTGGCGGCCCACTCGGCGGGTGCGACGCCGTTGCGCGACAGCCCGGTGTCCACCTTGACGTCGACGACGGCGGTCACGGCGGCCGCATGCGCATCGGCGACGATCCCGGCGAGCTGCCGCGGGGAGCTGACGCCGAGCCGGACATCGGCCTCGATCGCGGCGCGATACCCCCTCGTGGACAGCCACGACAGGATCGGTGCGGTGATCCCCGCGGCGCGCAGCGCGAGCGCCTCGTCGACAGTGGTGACGCCGATCTCGGCCGCTCCGGCGTCGAGGGCGGCGCGAGCGATCTGCGGTGCCCCGTGGCCGTAGCCGTCCGCCTTGACGACCGCCATCACCGGTGTGCCGCCGGCGCGGTCGCGGAGGATCGCGATGTTGTGGGCGACGGCGTCGAGGTCGACGACCGCGGTGAGGCGGTCGACCGCCACCGGTGCGCTCTGGGCTGGTGTGGTCATGGCTTCGCCAGGATAGCCCGCGCCTGCGACGCGGCCGGGCGTCAGGATCCCGCCGTGCGCGATCCAGGTGGCCTGCCGGCTTCCGGGAACTCGTCCTGCGCGGCGACTGGTCCTGTCCCACATCGCCGACTTCACCACCGACCCGCTGGACGCCGCGCAGTGGCAGCGCTGGGCGAAGGCGGGCTACGACGGGCCGGTCACCGTCGCCGCCGACCTGCAGATTCACCAGCTGGCCTGAGCACCTCACGCAGTACCCGCGGGACCGCGGCCGAGATGCGCGACGCCGACGTCGGCGCCCCGCCCGCGGCCCGCGCCGCGGCGAGCGAGTGCACCCGCGTCGCGAGGCTGCCGGCCTGTAGGGGCGACCGGCCCGCGGCCAGCAGTGCGCCGCACATCCCGGTGAGCACGTCACCCGACCCCGGAGTCGCGGCCCATGGGCTGCCGACCGTGTCGACGGTGGTGTCGCCGACCGGATCGGCGACGACGGTGACGAAACCCTTCAGCAGCACCGTCGCGCCCAGCTCTCGGGCCAGGGTGCGGGCGGCGGCGACGCGGTCACCGGCGTCCAGCAGCGCCTTCGCGGCCGGCGAGACGGCGTCGGCGAGCCGCGCGAACTCGCCCGCGTGCGGAGTGAGCAGGGTGGGCGCTTCCCGCCGCACGGGGTTGCGCGCGAGCAGGGTGAGGGCGTCGGCGTCGACGACCATCGGGAGGTCGGTGGCGAGCAGCGCGGCGAGGTCGGCGGCCGAGGTGTCGTCGGTGCCGAAGCCGGGGCCCACCGCCCACGCCTGGACCCGTCCCGCGTCGGCGGGGTGGTCGACGGCGACCACTTCCGGCCACGTGGCGAGCACCTGTTGCCGCGCGGTGCCGGCGTAGCGGACCATGCCGGATGTGGCGCGCACCGCGGACCCGGTCGCCAGCACCGCCGCCCCCGGGTACGTCGCGCTGCCCGCTGCGATCCCGACCACGCCCTGTGAGTACTTGTCGTCGTGTTCGCCGGGGACCGGCCAGAAGTCGCGGATGTCGCCGTCGTCGAAGGACACGAGGTCCGCGCCGTCGAGTTCCAGCCCGATGTCGATCAGGTCGACCCGGCCGCACGCGGCGGGTGCGAGCGCGTGCACGGGCTTGTACGCCCCGAATGCGACGGTGACGGCGGCCTGGACGTGCGGCCCGTCCGCCACCCCCGTCGTCACGTCCACGCCCGACGGGGTGTCGGCCGCCACGATCGGGGCGTGTAGGGCGCCGACGATGCTCGCGGCCGCGGGTCGCAGCGGCCCGTGTCCGGAGATCCCGACGATGCCGTCCACCACCAGATCCGGGCTGCCGGGAACGTTCACCACGCGACCGCCTGCGCTGCGCAGCGCGTCGAGTCCTGCGGCATGGGTGCGATGCGGGGCGAACAGCACCGCGCCCACCGCCACGCCGCGTCGGCGCAGGAAGACGCCCGCGTGCAGGGCGTCACCACCGTTGTCACCCGAGCCGACCAGCAGCGTCACCCGTCGGCCCGTCACGCCGCCGGTGCGCGCGCGCAGCTCCGCGGCGACGACCTGGGCGAGCCCGTAGGCGGCGCGCCGCATGAGGGCGTCGTCGGGCAGCGCGGCGAGCAGTGGCGCCTCCGCCGCCCGCACCGAGTCCGGGCTGAAGTAGCCGCGCATGGTCCGCTCCTATTCGACGGTGACCGACTTGGCCAGGTTCCGCGGCTTGTCCACGTCGTAGCCCCGGGCCTGCGCCACCTCGGCGGCGAAGATCTGCAGCGGCACGGTCGCGAGCAGCGGCTGCAGCAGCGTCGGGGCGGCCGGGATCTCGATCAGGTGGTCGGCGTGCGCCGCTGCGGCGTCGTCGTCCTTCTCCGCGATCACGATCGTCCGAGCGCCGCGGGCCTGGATCTCGCGGATGTTGGACACCAGCTTGCTGTGCAGCACCGCCCGACCGCGCGGCGACGGCATCACCACGATCACCGGCAGACCGTCCTCGATCAGCGCGATCGGCCCGTGCTTGAGCTCGCCCGCGGCGAAGCCTTCGGCGTGCATGTACGCGAGTTCCTTGAGCTTGAGCGCTCCCTCGAGTGCCACCGGGTATCCGACGTGCCTGCCCAGGAACAGCACGGTGCTCTCGGACGCGAGCTCGCGCGCCAGCTCCCGGACCTGCTTCTCGGTGCCCAGCACCTGCTGCACCAGCGGCGGCATGGCCTCGAGCTCACGGTATTCGCGGGCCACCTCGTCGGGATACTTGGTGCCGCGGGCCTGGGCGAGCGCCAACCCCACCAGGTAGTTCGCGGTCACCTGCGCGAGGAACGCCTTGGTCGAGGCGACCCCGATCTCCGGCCCGGCCCGTGTATAGAGGACGGCGTCGGACTCGCGGGGGATCTGCGCACCGTTGGTGTTGCACACGGCGAGGACGCGGGCCTTCTGCTCGCGCGCGTGGCGGACGGCCTCGAGGGTGTCTGCGGTCTCGCCGGACTGGCTGATCGCGACCACCAGCGTGCTGCGGTCGAGGACGGGGTCGCGGTACCGGAACTCGCTGGCCAGCTCCACCTCGCAGGGCAGCCGCGTCCAGTGTTCGATGGCGTACTTGGCCACCAGCCCCGAGTGGTACGCGCTGCCGCAGGCCACGATGAACACCTTGTCGATATCGCGCAGGTCCTGATCCGTCAGGCGCTGCTCGTCGAGGACGATGCGGCCCTTCTCGAAGTGGCCCCGCAGCGTGTTCTCGACGGCGGTGGGCTGCTCTTCGATCTCCTTGAGCATGAAGTAGTCGTGGCCGCCCTTCTCGGCGGCCTCGAGGTCCCAGTCGATGCGGAACGGCGTGCCGTCCTGCTGGGTGCCGGCGAAGTCGGTGATCGTGTAGCCGTCGCAGGTGATGGTCACCACCTGGTCCTGGCCCAGCTCGACGGCGTCGCGGGTGTGCTCGATGAACGCGGCGACATCGGAACCGAGGAACATCTCGCCGTCGCCGACGCCCACCACCAGCGGCGTCGACCTGCGCGCGGCGACGATGGTGCCCGGGTGGTCGACGTGGCAGAACAGCAGGGTGAACGCGCCGTCGAGACGCCGGAGCGCGGCGTACGCCGACGCGACGAAGTCCCCGGCCGTCGGTCCCGCGGCGTACTCGCGCGCGACCAGCTGCACGGCGACCTCGGTGTCGGTGTCCGAGGCGAACTCGACACCGTCGGCCTCGAGCTCGGCGCGCAGCGCGGCGTAGTTCTCGAGGATGCCGTTGTGCACCACCGCGAATCCGGCCGCGGTGTGCGGGTGCGCGTTGCGATCCGTGGGGCGACCGTGCGTGGCCCAGCGGGTGTGGCCCATGCCGGTGGTGCCGGCGAACCGATCCGGCGCGGTGGCGGTCGCCTCGGCCAGCGCTTCGGTCAGGTTCACGAGCTTACCCGCGCGCTTCAGGGCGGTGACGGTGCCGGATTCCGCAGCCCGCTGCCCCGCCGACTCATCCGGCCCACTCGCTGCGCTCCCGGCGCCGACGACCGCGACCCCGGCTGAGTCGTAGCCGCGGTACTCCATCCGTCGCAGCGCCTCCACTACGACACCCAGAGCCGGACGGTGGCCGACGTAGCCCACGATTCCGCACATGGGGGCAAGGCTACGGCAGCGGACACACCGATCCGGGCTATGCACTACCGTTGTCGCCGTGGCGGATGCGAAGAAGCTGGTGAAGCAGTTGGCGCGGCGTGGTCCCCACCGCGTTCTCAAGGGCGACCTCGGGGTCGCCGGCCTACCTGGCGTGATCTACACGCCCGAGTCCGGCATCAATCTGCCCGCGGTCGCCTTCGCCCACGACTGGCTGACCCCGGTCAAGCGGTACAGCCGTACGTTCGAGCACCTCGCGTCGTGGGGCATCGTCGTCGCCGCACCGGCCACCGAGCGCGGCCCGCTGCCGTCCGACGGCCGCCTCGCGATCGACCTGTCCACGGCACTCGACGTGATCACCGAGGTGCGCCTCGGCAGCGGCGAGATCACCGTGAACCGCGGGCGGCGCGCCGTCGTCGGGCACGGCTCGGGTGCTGGCGCGGCGCTGCTCGCCGCGGACGGGGACGAGGGTGTCCTCGCGCTCGCCGCGCTCTTCCCCGCGCCCACTTCTCCGCAGGCCGCCGAGGCGGCCACGCGCCTGACGGTGCCGGCGCTGCTGCTCGCGGCCGCCGGCGACGTGGCGTCGGTGCGGTCCAACGCCGCCGAACTCGCGGCTGCATACGGCGGAGCCGCGCAGCTGCGGGTCATCCCCGACGGTGTCGCGGGCGGTCTGCCCGAGGGCCGCCTGAACCCCGGCGCGGCGCTCGGCGTCACGAAGCCCGACAAGGCCACCCAGAAGGCGGTGCGCACGGTGCTCACCGGCTTCCTGCTCGCGACCGCGGGACACGATTCGACCTATTCCGACTTCGCCGCCTCCGACACCGATCTCGGCGACGTTGTGGTGTGGCGTCCCGAGGACGAGGAGGAGCCGAAGCGCCCGACTCCCCTGGACGTCATCCGCGGGCGGTAGGGCCTACAGCCTTCCATCGGGGCGACGCCGCGCGTTGACGGAAGTACGTCAGGTGCTCGAACAACCGATCGTTCGACTCGGGCAGGCCTCCAGCCCGAGCGAGCCCGATAGTCTCGGCGACCTCGTCGGACGGCAGATCGCCACGCCCGGGGCCGATGACGAGGAACTGGACGAGGGCCGCCACGCGGTCCCGTCAGTCACGGGTGAGCCAGCTCGGCGGCGGCCCGTCATCGCGACGCACGGTCCGGATCGGCTCGGTGATCGGAGCCTCCTCCTCGACCACTCCCAATTCCTCGAGCATCGCCGCGAGCAGCGCGTCGCGACGTGCCGTCCGTTCCGCCTGTGCCGCGCGGTCGTAACGCATGGTCATCTCTCCCCTCTCGAAGTTCCGTTCCCACAACGGAACAGTCGTGGCGGCGGCGCGCCGCTACTCTGTCAGCGCGAACTCGGCGCCGGTCCGGTTTCCGGCGCCGGGCGGGTTCGGCGCACAGCCACCCGGCTTGGGATCGGCGCCTAGGAGTGGGCCTGGATACCCCGACTGCTTCCCGCCGCCCGCGGTGTGGTCGGCGCCCGGGTGTCCACCGGCCTTGTCTGCGGCGGGCTTGTCTCCACCCGGCTTGTCTCCGCCGCTCGGCTGCGCGGGCTCGGGCTGCCGCGGCGCCTGCTGCCCACCGGATTCCGCTCCGCCCTGACCGCTACCGCCGCCCGTCGGGGCGCCACCGCCGCCCGTCGCGCCCGCGTCCGGCAGACCCTGCTGGGCCGAACCTGCACCGGCGGCAGCGGGTTTCGCATCCGCGCCCACACATGGGCCGTGTGACGCGCCGTCGGCGTCGACGGTGAGCGTCGCCTTATCGACGGTACCGTCGGGCCAGGTGACGGTGACGTCCACCGTCACCCCGTCAGCACGCAGCGTCGCGCTGATCGTGCGACCTGCGGAGTCCGTCGTGGTCGTGGTACCCGGCTGCTTGCCGTGCTGCTTCGGGTCGTCCCCCTTCGCTCCCGGGTCCTTCGGGTCGGCCGTGTCGCCGGGATCCTTGCCCCCGCCGCGCTTGTCCCCGGTCTCCTTATCGCCGGCACCCCGGTCACTGTGGCCCTTCTCCCCGTCCCTCTTCTCCCCGGCCCCCTTCTCACCTGCATCGGTGGCCACAGCCCCCTTGTCCCCCGACGTCTTCGTGCCGTGCTCACCCGACCCGGACTCGTGCCCACCCAGCCCCAGCTGCTCCGCGATCTTCGGTATCAGCGACGACAGCCACGACGGCATCCCGCCGCCGTCCGATCCCGTGCCGCCCATACCGCCGAAGCCGGTCCCGAGACCGTTCCGACCGAACCCGCCCGAGCCACTCCCGGCGGGATCACCCCCAGCCGGGCCGTTCTGCCCGCCGCCGCCCGTCCACATACGGGTGCCCGTCGACATACCTGCGCGCCCTGCGCCACCTCCCGGCTGCGCGACGCCGGCGAACCCGGCCCGGTCGCTCGACGCAGGCATCGCCCCGGCGAAAGGCTGGGACGAATGCGGCTGCACTGCACCCGATCCCCCACCTGCGGTGGTGGTCGGCGCCGCCGTAGGGGCGCTCGTGCGTGCACCGCCGCCACCCCCGGCCGTAGACTGCGCCCCAGCTCCTCCGGCACCGGCTGCGCCGCCCGAGCCGGCCGCCGGCTTCGCCCCACCGCTCTTGTCGTTCCCCGCGCTACCCGGCACCGTCGCCCCGCCCGGTCCCACGGCACCGACGCGCGGCCGTCCCGCCTCCACCACCGGCGGCGTGAACGACGGCAGCGGGAAGATGCTGGTGTCCAACGACTTCGAGGCATCACACACCCGTTGATAGGCGTCGCGCACCTTGTCGCTGGCCTGCTCGACGATCTCGTCGAACTGCGCGATGTCCGCGGTGAGCTGTTCGGCGAACCGGCGCCACAACGACATGTTGCCGCTCAACGAGTCCGGCGCCACGAAGGTCAGGGAGGGGAGCGTCGCCGCCAGACCGGACCGGCTGAACTCGCCGATCAGACGCACCTTCTCGGTGACGGCGCCCTGCACCGCGCCGGGCACCGCGTCGAGGGCGTCTGCGGCGGCCGCGAGCACAGCTGCGATCGGCTCGGCCCGCCGCTGATGTGCGTCCATCTGCCGGAGCGCAACTGTACCCGTGGCATCGGGCCACGCAGTGGCCACCGCCGCCCGGCAGCCGTACTGAACCACCTTCTCCCGCCTGGCCGTATCGGCCTGGGCCCGCAGCACACCGGCGTCGGCGCGCAGCGCGTCGAGGTCGATGTCGAGCTCGCGGTGGTAGCGGGACACGAAGTGCTCCTGCCAGTCCGGCCAGTTCCCGGGGGCGACACGGCGGGCGATCTCCAGCATCCTCTGGAAGTACGTCAGGGATGCGAAGCCCGCCTGCAGGATCGCGTCCAGCTCACCGGCCACCGTCGGCCCCCGCCCCGCCCGCGGCACCTGCACCTGCACCTGCACCTGCGATGGTGCCTGCACCGCCACCGTCGGCCTGCGCGACCGCGCCCGCCGAGCCGGTCAGGGCCTTCCCGATGACGGCGCTGCCGTCGCGCCAGCGCTCGATCGCGACGGCGATGTCCTCGAACGTCTTCGTCAAACGTGCGCCGCTGTCGCGATAGAAGCTACCGAGATCGGTCTCCTTCGCGCGATGTCGGCGGATCCGCGTCGCGGCACTGCCCAGCTCCCCCGCCGAGTCGACGAAGGCCCGTCCCTCGCGGCGCACCGCGGTGACGTCGATCTCGGTGCCGGCACCCATTGCTCCCCCTACCCGGCCGCGGTGTCGCGCGCGGCCAACCGGTGTGGGCGCCGCCCTCCCCGGCGACGTCCTCTACCAATTGGACGCACCAGCCACCGGTTCGGTTCCCGATCCGATCGCCCCGCGGGGCGGGCACAGCCGAACTCCCCACCGACCAGCGGGCGCCGTCGGGCGCGGCTCAGACCTCGACGCCGGCGTCCCGCAACGCGGTCAGCAGCCCATCCGGCCGCTGCGTCACGGGCGCCGGATCGACGAGGGCGAAGGGCATGCCTAGGGCACGGCAGCCACCGTCGGCCTCCTCACTGTCACCCACCATCAGAGTCGCCGCGGCCGGCGTGCCGAGCGCGGCGAGCCCCGCCTCGAAGATCGCCGGCGACGGCTTCGCCGCACCCACCTCGAAGGACAGCAGGAACGCGTCGACCAGATCGTCGATCCCCTCCCGCTCGAACGCGGGCCGGATGTCGTAGGCGATGTTCGACAGCACGCCGATGCGCAACCCACCTGCTTTGAGCGCCGACAGCGCCTTCGCGGTGTCCGGGTAGACCGTCCAACAGTCCGGATCGGACACGCGCAGGTAGAGGCGCTCCCGTTGCTCGGCGTCCACGACGCCCGACGTCTCGAGCACGTAGTGATACACACGTCGGTGCTTGGCGGGGTCGAGGTCGCGCTGATGCCAGTCGGCCTCCATGTCCGGCTCCATCGGCACCGGTAGTCCCATGGGCGCGGTCATCCGGCGCATCAGCTCCGCCTGGTGCTCGCCCTCGATCGGCACGCCGCCGGGGCCGGTGTAGCCCGCGAACCACGACGGGTCCCCCTCCAGCCGGAACAGCGTCCCGGAGAAGTCGAACAGCACGCCGCGTAGATCAGTCATAACGCCGATCGTATAGTCCGCTCATCACCGAACACCGCGTCGACCGGGACGGTGCCCGCTCAGCCGATCAATCCGGCGAGGCGCTCAGCGGTGCCGCGCGCGGCGTCCTCGGTGGGCGCCTCGACCATGACACGGATCAGCGGCTCGGTCCCCGACGGGCGCAGCAGGATCCGGCCGTTGTCGCCCAGCGCGGTCTCCTCCGCGGTGAGCGCCGCCTGCAGGTCGGGCGCGGCCATCGCCGCGACCTTGTCCTCGACGCGCACATTGACCAGCACCTGCGGCATCTTGGTGACGACGGCCGCCAGGTCGCGCAGCGACCGGCCCGACGCGGCCATCACGGCCATCAGCCGCAGGCCGGTCAGGACACCGTCGCCGGTAGTCCCGAACGCGGGCAGCACGACGTGCCCGGACTGCTCCCCGCCGAGTGCGAATCCGCCCGCGCGAAGCTCCTCGAGCACGTACCGATCGCCGACCGCAGTGGTGCGCAGCGTGATCCCCGCCGCGCGCATGGCGATGTGCAGGCCCAGGTTGCTCATGACGGTGGCGACCAGGGTGTTGTCGGTCAGCTCACCGGCCGCGGCCATGTCGAGCGCGATGACGGCCATGATCCCGTCACCGTCGATCACGGTACCGTCGGCCGCGACGGCGAGGCAGCGGTCGGCGTCGCCGTCGTGCGCGAGCCCCAGGTCGGCACCGTGCGCCAGCACCGCGGCGCGCAGCGACTCCATGTGGGTGGAGCCGCACTCGTCGTTGATGTTCAGCCCGTCGGGCTGGTCGTGGATCGCGATCACCTCCGCGCCGGCGGCGCGGTAGGCCTTCGCCGCCACCGTCGATGCGGCGCCGTTCGCGGCGTCCACGACGACCGTCAGCCCGGCGAGCGACTGCGTCAGCGCCGACCCGAGGTGGGCCACGTACCGATCGACGGCGTCGGGTGCGCGCCGAATGCGACCGATCGCGGCGCCGGTGGGGCGCGGCGGGTCCTTCTCCGCCAGCGCCGCCTCGATCTCGTCCTCGACGGCGTCCTCGAGCTTGTGGCCACCCTTGGCGAAGAACTTGATCCCGTTGTCGGGCATGGGGTTGTGCGACGCCGAGATCATGACGCCGAGCGTCGCGTCGTACGCGGCCGTGAGGTACGCGACGGCCGGCGTCGGCATGACCCCCACCAGCAGCACGTCGACCCCTGTCGACGCGAGCCCGGACGCAACACCCGCCGTCAGCAGCTCGCTCGAGGCGCGCGGGTCCCAGCCGACGACGGCGAGGGGGCGGGCGCCCTCCTCCGCCGGGCGGGCCAGCACTGTGGCCGCAGCCTGGGAGAGGGTGACGGCGAGCTCCGCCGTCAGGTCGGCGTTGGCGAGGCCACGGACCCCGTCGGTCCCGAACAGACGCCCCATTGAGTCAACTCCCGGTGGTGAGAAGGGTGGAGATCCGCCCCGGCGAGGGCGGTGAGCACCCCGGCTGCCGAGGTGGTCGAGAAAGACCAAGGCAGGCACCCACGGGCGACGCGGGTGCCTGCCTTGGACACGTACAGGGTTTCGCAATCAGCGCTTGCTGTACTGCGAGGCCTTGCGGGCCTTCTTCAGGCCGTACTTCTTGCGCTCGACGGCACGCGGGTCACGGGTGAGGAAGCCGGCCTTCTTCAGGGCCGGGCGATCCTCCGGGGTGACCTCGACGAGCGCGCGGGCAATGGCCAGGCGCAGGGCGCCGGCCTGGCCGGACGGGCCGCCGCCGTGCAGGTTGGCGTGGATGTCGAACGACTCGGTGCGCTCGACGGTGACCAGCGGGGACTTGACCAGCTGCTGGTGCACCTTGTTCGGGAAGTACGCCTCGATGCTGCGCCCGTTGAGGAAGAACCCACCGTTGCCGGACATCAGGCGCACGCGCACGACGGCCTCCTTGCGGCGACCGACGGTCTGGATGGGGCGCTCGACGACGACGGGGCCACGCGGCTCGCGGGTCTCGCCGGCCACGGCCTCGGGCGTCTCCGACGTGTACTCGCTGGGGACGACCTCGGCGTCGGAATCGAAGCTCTCGACTGCGTCGCTCACTGGGACACCTGCTTGATCTCGAAGGGAACCGGCTGCTGCGCGGCGTGGGGGTGGTTGGGGCCCGCGTAGACCTTCAGCTTGCCGCCGATCGCGTTGCCCAGCTTGTTCCGGGGGATCATGCCCAGAACAGCCTTCTGCACGACCCGCTCGGGGCGGGTGGCGAGCACCTCGGCGATGGTGCGCGACCGGAGACCACCGGGGTGGCCCGAGTGCCGGTAGTGGCGCTTGTCGGAGAGCTTGTTGCCGGTCAGGGCGACCTTCTCGGCGTTGATGATGATGACGTAGTCACCGGAGTCGATGTGGGGCGCGAACGTCGGCTTGTGCTTGCCGCGCAGCAGGTTGGCAGCTGCGACGGCGAGGCGGCCGAGCACCACGTCAGAAGCGTCGATGACGTGCCACTGACGGGTCACGTCACCCGCTTTGGGGGTGTATGTAGGCACAGGAGGTTCCTCTGCGTCGATATCGGGTGCTGGTCCAGCGGGCGACAGAGCTGCTTCCGGCGACCAACGGGGACCCGGGGCTCGACTGCACGCCCATCCGGTCGAGACCGGACGGGGCGCGTCACACACCAGCGGCCCAGGTTACGCGGCCGCGGGCCCGCGGGTCAAAACGTCGATCGGTGCGGTGACGCGCCGGCGATCGATAGCCTGGCTCATATGACGGACCTCGCCGAACCCACCACCGACCGGGCGCCGTCGCCGCAGTGGACGCCCGCCCAGCGGCTGACGTTCCGGCTGCTGTTCACCGTTGGCGGGGGGCTGCTGCTCCTGTCGATCTACGGCAACGCCGGCCTGTTCCTGGTGACCCAGCCGATCGTGCGGGTGCTGGCCCAGCTCGGCAGTCTGGTCGCGCGCGGCCACGGCGTCCGCTACGAGACATCGAACGTGGGCGACACGATGGCGATCTGGTGCGCGCACCTCGGGTGGATCCTGGTGTCGCTGCTGATCACCGCGGTGTGGACCGCGCTCGACCGCCGGCGGCGTGACTACCGGTCGCTGGCCGGGCTCCTGCTGCTGCTCGCGCGGTTCGGGCTCGCGGTGTCGATGATCGTCTACGGGATGGCCAAGGTGATCCCCACGCAGATGGGGTTCATGGCACTGCCCACCTACCAGCTGCAGCTGACCGGCGACACCAGCCTGATGGGCACCCTGTGGGGGTTCATGGGGGCGTCGACGCCGTACTCGGTGGCGACGGGGTCCGTCGAGCTGGCGGCGGGGCTACTGCTGCTGTGGCGCCGCACGACGCTGCTGGGGTCTGTGATCGCGGTCGTGGCGATGACCCAGGTGTTCCTGCTCAACCTCTGCTATGACGTGCCGGTCAAGTTGGTCTCGGGCGAGATGCTGTTGATCGCGCTGGGCCTCACGTCGCCGTACTGGCGCCCGCTGGCGCGCCTGGCGTTCGGGCTCGGCCCGGCACAGCCGGTCCCGCTCTGGCCGCCGGCCGGCGCGGGCCGGCGGTGGCTGCGGCGCACCGCCGCGACTGTGAAATGGCTGGTGGCCGGTGGCTACCTGGTGGGGCTGGCGTGGGTCGGAGTGTGGGCGGTGATCGGCATGCACAGCCCGCAGTCGGGCGCCGACGGCGTGTGGCGGGCGACGTCCGTCACCGTCGACGGCACCGAGGCGACGGTGACGACGGTGCCCGCCCCGTGGGTGAACGTCGCCGTCAGCACTCGGCGCGCGGGATACGCCGGGCTCACCAGCCAGACGCCGAGCGGCTACGTCACGGCGTGGTACCTGACGGTCGACGGTGACCGGCTCGAGCTGCGCGAGCGGCGCACGGACCCGCCCACCGTCCTGACGTTCCGGCTCGTCGGATCCGACGGCATGGTGCTCACCGGCACCCTCGACGGGCACCGGTTCGTGGGGCACTACGAGCGGCGCGCCATGCAGCGGGCCGCGTCCCACTTCCGCCTCATCGAGCCGACCCCGCCGTAGACCTCCCCAACGGCGAGGTCGGCGGACGACGGGTTCTGGGATGGGGCCGGATCGTCGAGCAGTCCGGCCGCGAAATCGAGCACCTGCTGCGGAACCGAGCGTCCATTGAAAGCGTGCCCACCACTCCCTGCGATTGTCGGCGCGATGCTTCTTCAGCAGGGTGACCACCACGATCGTCGCGGCGACGGATGCCGCGAACAGCGTCAACCCGGATCCGGGCGGTCATCCGTCCCTCCTCGCCGCGAGTGCCACCTGCACCAGCTCGTTGCCGCGGGTGCGGGAGACCCACGTACCGCGCCCCGCGGGCATGGCGCTCATCTTGACCCCGCCGAGGACGCTGCCCTCATCGCGCGAGCCGCTCATCAGCAGTCCGTCCGCGGTGAGGTCGCGCACCCGCCCCAGGAACGGCTCGTACAGGCCTCGCGCGAGCCCGCCACTGCGGCGGGCGAGGATCACTCGCAACCCCACGTCGCGGGCCTGCGGCAGCAGTTCCAGCAGCGGCGCGAGCGGGTTGCCGGCCGCACCCGCCACGAGGTCGTAGTCGTCGACGACCAGGTACACGTCCGGGCCCGCCCACCAGGATCGCGCCCGCAACTGCTGAGGGGTGACGTCCTCGCCGGGGCAGCGGGCCCGCAGGAGTTGGGCGAGCTGAGCCGCCATCGGGGTGAGGGCCTGCGCGGAGGTGGCATATCCGCCGAGGTGATCGGGCGGCACCACGCCGAGTAGGGTCCGGCGGTAATCGACCAGGACGATCTTCGTCTGGTCCGGTGTGCCTCCTGCGACGAGTGACGCCGTGATGGTCCGCAACAACTCCGTCTTGCCGCATTCGGCGTC
Organism: Tsukamurella soli; assembly: GCF_039541155.1. Taxonomy (NCBI): domain Bacteria; kingdom Bacillati; phylum Actinomycetota; class Actinomycetes; order Mycobacteriales; family Tsukamurellaceae; genus Tsukamurella; species Tsukamurella soli. The sequence goes on along the minus strand of NZ_BAABFR010000081.1, from coordinate 1,075 downwards.
GCCGAACACCAACAGGAACGGCTGCGCCTCGAACCGCAGTACCGCCGGCGCCAGCTCGGCCTCGCCGATCCCGAACACCACATCCGACGGCGATCGGTCGCGGCGCACGGGGATCTCTTCGAGGGCCACAGCGGCGGGCAGCATCCGTACCTCGGGTGCCCGCTCGTCATACCGGCCGGCGATGTCGGCGGCCGCGGCGGCCACCGCATCCGGGAGACCGTCGGCCCCGGTGTGCCCGTCGCAGCGGGGCACCGCGATCAGCATGTGCAGGTGCTCGGCGGTGAGGCCGCGCCCCGGCCTGCCGAGCGGCACCAGCGCCGCGACGCGGCGTCCCATCTCGGAGTCCATGGGGTCGCCGAGCCGGAGCTCGATCCGGGTGCCGAGCTGGTCCTTGATCGCCGGGCGGATCTCGCCCCACCGCCCCGCGGCCACCACGAGATGCACGCCGTACGACAGTCCTTGCGTGGCGATCTGGGTGATCTGTGTTTCGAGCGATTCGAACTCGGCCCGCAGCACGGACCACCCGTCCACCACCAGGAACGCATCGCCGTGGGGATCCGCCGCACCTGCCGGGTGCGCGCGGTACTGCGCGATCGACTCGATCCCGAGCTCACGGAACACGGACTCGCGGCGCCGGATCAGCCCGGCCACCTCCGCTACGGTGCGGCGCACCCGGTCGCCGTCCAGCCGCGAGGCGACCGACCCGACGTGCGGCAGCGCCGCGAGACCGGCGAGCGAGCCGCCACCGAGGTCGATGCAGTAGAACTGCACCTGCCGCGGCGTGTGCGTGAGCGCCGCGGCGAGGACCAGGGTGCGCAGCGCCGTCGACTTGCCCGACTGCGGGCCGCCGACCACGACGACCCCGCCCTGCGCCCCGGCCAGGTCGACCAGCAGCGGATCCCGGCGCTGGTCGTAGGGCCGGTCGACGACGCCGATCGGCAGCGTCAGCTCCGCCTGGGGGCCGCACGCCTCGACCACCGTGCCCACCGCCGGCGCCTCGTCGAGCGGCGGCAGCCACACCTCGTGCGCGGGTCGGCCGTGCCCCGCGAGACGCGCGACGACGGTGGACAGGACG
>NZ_BAABFR010000080.1:0-24102 GCF_039541155.1 Tsukamurella soli | reverse complement strand
TCCTGTTGGTGGGCGGTGGCTCCCGCTCCGGCGCGCCGCCGCGTTCGCCCCCGCCCGCGCCGCCCTCGACTCCGACCGGCCCGTCCTCGTCCAGGTCCCGCGCCGCGGCTACACGCCCGCGCTGACGTGCGCTCGGTGCCGCACGCCCGCCCGCTGCCGCCACTGCAACGGACCCCTCGAAGGCATCGGCTCGGCGCCTGCCGAGCACGCTTCCGGCGCCCTGGGTGCGTCGGGGCCCGCTCGCTCCGCTTCCGGCGCCCTGGGTTCGTCGGGACCCGCTCGCTCCGCTTCCGGCGCCCTGCGCTGCCGGTGGTGTGACCGCGTCGACCACGGCTACCGCTGTCCCGCGTGCGGCGGCACCGCGATGCGCGCGGTCATCGTCGGTGCCCAGCGCACCGCCGAGGAACTGGGCCGGGCGTTCCCGCGCGTGCCCGTCGTGGTGTCCGGCGGGCAGCACGTGCTCGCGTCGGTGCCGCCCGGGCGGCGCGTGGTGGTGGCCACTCCAGGCGCCGAACCCGTCGCCGACGGTGGCTACGGCGCCGCGCTGCTGCTCGACGGCTGGCTCATGCTGGGGCGTGCCGACCTACGCGCGGGGGAGGAGACGCTCCGCCGCTGGATGGGCGCGGCCACCCTCGTCGCCGCCGACGGTGCCGTGGTGGTGGGCGCCGACGCCGGCGTCCGCGAGGTGCAGGCGCTGATCCGGTGGGACCCGGCCGGCTACGCGGCCGGCGAGCTGGCCCAGCGCGCCGAGGTCGGCTTCCCGCCCACCACCCACATGGCCGCGCTCGACGGCGACCCGGCGGACATCATCGCCGTCGCCGAGCAGGCCCAGCTGCCCGACGGTGCCGAGGTGCTCGGCCCCGTCGACCTCCCGCCGGGCGTACGCATCCCCGGTGCACCGGACAGCGCCTCCGCACAGCGACTGCTGGTCCGGGTCCCGCGGCGCGCAGGCCGTGAACTGGCCCGCGCGTTGTTCACCGCCCAGGTCGGCCGCAGCCTGCGCAAGCAGGGCGACCCCGTGCGCGTCCAGATCGACCCGCTCCGCATCGGCTGAGCCCGCCATCCCGGCTCGCCGGGGCCGTCACAACCACGGTGGCAGGGGGGCTTGTTCGGACGAGAACCGCGGATCCGGCCGGTAGCGACCGCGGTTGTGACCGCCTCCGACTACCTCCCGGGTAATCGACGCAATGACCCGCCGGGGCGACCATCGGGTCATGACGAACGACAGCGGAAGAGCCGGCCGACCGACCGCCGAGCGGGCGATCCGGATCGCGATGCGGGCCGACAAGGTGGGCTCGGACTGGTACATCGGCGGTGGGTTCCTCATCGCCCCGACGCTGTGGGCCCTGGGGCGCTGGTGGCCGGCCTCCCTCCCCGCCGCGATCGCGGTGATCGTGGTGGCAGCGATCCTGTTGGCGGCGCTCGGAGTGGTGATGGCGTGCGGCCTGAGCGTGCTGGCGATCCGCGGCGCGCGCCTCGATGCGGAGTGGTGGGACTCGATCCTGCCCGGGGCGGGCGCGGCGCTCACCCGGGTACCGTCGGAGCCGTGTCGGAGCAGCGATTCCGGGCCGGGTGGGCCAAGGTCGACGTGACGGGTGAGCCCTGGGGCGTCGGTATGATGGGCTACGGAAGGCCGGGCCAGCGCAGCACGGGTCTGCTCACTCGGCAGTTCGCGCGGGCGTTCGTCCTAGCGCACGGCGAGGGCGTCGACGAACGGCGGCTCGCGTTCGTGGTCGCCGACATCGGCATGTTCTTCGAGGCGGCCGTCGACGAGATCCATGCGCGTCTGTCGACCCGCTGCCTCGGCCCGGGCGGCGTGGGCCGGTACGTGGCCGCCAATACGGTGCTCACCGCGACGCACACGCATTGCGGCCCCGGCGGGCACGGCCGCCACGCGCTGTACAACCTGACCACCGTCGGCCGGCACCCGCGCACCTTCACTCGCCTGGTGGAGGGTGTCGTGCAGGCGATCTGCGACGCCGACGCCGCGCTGGTCCCGGTCGACCTGCGGCTCTCGCGCGGCGCCCTGCGCGACGCGTCGATCAACCGCAGCCCGGAGGCGTTCGCGCGCAACCCCGATCGCGACGCGCTGCCCGGGGCGATCGACCCGGCGGTCACGCTGCTCCGGTTCGAGCGCGACGGCGACCTCACCGCCGCGATCGAGTGGTTCGCCGTGCACTGCACCTCGATGACCAACACGAACACCCTGATCAGCTCGGACAACAAGGGCTGGGCGGCGGCCGCGTGGGAGCGTTCGGTGGGGGACGGCTTCGTCGCGGCGTTCGCGCAGACCAACTCCGGCGACATGTCGCCCAATCTCGGCGGCCTCGCGGGGCACGGACCTACCGACGACGAGCGCGCGAATACCGCCGAGATCGGCCGCCGCCAGCTCGCGGTGGCCCGTGCACTGGCCGCAGGCCCGAGTCAGCGGATCGAACCCGGGCTGGACTGGCGTGCAACCACGGTCGACCTCGGTCGCTGCCACACGGCCGACGGCCCGACGGGCAGGGCGGTGCTGGGCGCGTCGTTCGCTGCGGGCACGCTCGACGGTGCCGGCGCGTCCCCGTTCCGGCAGGGGCTCGGCAACGCGGTGGTCGGCGGGCTCAGCCGCGCGCTGTACCGCACCCTCCCGGGACTGCGGAACCGCCAGGCGCCCAAGGAGATGCTGCTGCCCGTCGGGGCGATGGGTTGGGTGGCGGAGAAGTTGCCCGTGCAGCTCGTCCGCATCGGGGCCCTCCACCTCATCTGCCTACCGATGGAGGTGACGGTGACCGCGGGTCTGCGGCTGCGCACCGCGGTCGCCGCCGCGCTCGACGTTTCGCCGGAATCCGTTCTGGTGCAGGGCTATGCGAACGGATACGCGCATTACCTCACCACGCCCGAGGAGTACGACGCGCAGCGCTACGAAGGCGGCAGCACGCTGTACGGCCGAAACGAGCTGGCGGCGTCTCTCGAGGCGGTGACGCAGCTGGCGCGGTCGATGCGAACCGGCGGACCCCAGAAGCCTCGGCCCGAGCGGCGCACGCCCCCGGGTTCGCGGGGGGTACGCCGCTCAGCCGGGGAGTTCCGGCAGTGGCTCCGGCTGCCGCCGTCGCCGCTCGGCTCGGCCCTGTTCGCGCTGCCCGCCGAGCCCGAGGTCTGCAGCGTGGCGACCGTCGGCTCCCGGGCAACGGTCGAACTGCGTACCGGGCACCCGAATTCGTACATCCCGTCTTCCTACATCCGGTTGGAACTCCGCGCGGGTGACGCATGGGTACCGGTCGCCGACGACGACACCCCGGGCACCGAGATCCGCTGGCGCCGCTCGGGTCTCGCTTTCCGCGCCCGCGTAGACGTGGATCTCCCGGACGACGGCGAGTACCGGCTCATCTTCCGTGGACGTTGTAGCTCCGCGGTCGCGGGAGGCCTGCGCGCGCGTTGAAGCCGGCCTCGGCGGGGGTGCAACACTGTCGAAACATGGCTGTCACCTTGATGTTAGAGACGGCATGCGGTCCGGCCCCGGCTATCGTTCGGGGGTTGCCGCGTCGTTGTGCGAATGCACAATCGCCTGGTCGCAGGCTCATCCAGTTCGAGGGCGCCACTCCGCGCGTACCGCCGGATCATTGTGCACAAGCCCGGGCCGCCGAACCCGCGCACTCAGCCCAGAACGGAAGTGATTCATGGTGGACGCGCAACAGTCGGACGACGACGTCGATGTCCTGATCGTCGGAGCAGGGGCTTCCGGGGGAGTCGCCGCCCTCGAACTGGCCTCGCGCGGGCTGAAGGTCGTCTGCCTAGAGCAGGGGGATTGGAACCTGCCGGACGATTTCACCGCCGGGAAGCCCGAATGGGAGTTGACGCGGCTCAAGCAGTGGAACGCCAGCCCGAACGTGCGGCAGAACCCCGCCGACTACCCGGTGGACAGCACGGACAGCCCCGTCGAACCACTGATGTTCAACGGGGTCGGCGGTAGCACCATCATGTTCTCGGGCCACTGGGTCCGGGCCATGCCGTCCGACTTCCGCGTGCGTACCCTCGACGGCGTCGCGGAGGACTGGCCGTTCACGTACGACGATCTGCGCCCGTTCTACGACGAGGTGACCCACCATATCGGCGCCTCGGGGCTCGAGGGCGACCCTGCGTACCCGGACTCGCACACGTTCCCGCTGCCGGCGCTGCCGATCGGGCGGTACGGACTGGTGGCGGCGCGCGGCATGGACCGGCTGGGTTGGCACTGGTGGCCGGCGCCGAACGCCATCGCCTCGCGCAAGTACAAGAACCAGGAGGGCTGCATGCGCTACGGCGCGTGCGAGTCCGGCTGTCCGGTCGGCGCGAAGGCGAGCACCGACATCACGCACTGGCGCGACGCCGTGGCGCTCGGGGTGCGCCTCGTGACCGGCGCGCGAGTTCAGCGCCTGACGGTGGACGGCGCCGGACTCGTCACCGGCGCGGAGTACTTCGATCGCGAAGGGGCGCTCCGGCATCAGCCCGCGCGGGTGACGGTGATGGCGGCGAACGGCGTGGGAACCCCGAGGCTGCTGCTGAATTCGACATCGAGCCTGTTCCCCGACGGCCTCGCGAACTCGTCGGGGTTGGTCGGGAAGCGCCTGATGACGCACCCCTACGCGTCGGTCTACGGCACCTACGAGGACGACCTGGAGTCCTGGCTCGGACCCGCGGGCCAGGCACTGCAATCGCTGGAGTTCTACGAGACCGACACCGATCGCGGCTTCGTCCGCGGCGCGAAGTGGAACCTGATGCCGACCGGCGGCCCGCTGGCGCAGACCCTCTGGGAACCCGGCGAGCCGTGGCGGGACCGGTTCGGCCCCGCGTTCCACGCGGGACTGCACCGCACGTTCGGGCGTCGCTCCGAATGGGGCATCACGACCGAGGACCTGCCCGACGAGAGCAACACCGTGTCCCTCGACCCCGACGTGAACGATTCCGACGGGATTCCGGCCGCCAAGCTGCACTACGTTATCGGCGAGAACTGCCAGCGGATGCTGAAGTTCCACGTCGATCGGGCCGTGGAGGCGCATCAGGCGGCCGGCGCCATCGCGGTGGACCCGATCCCCGTCGTTCGGCACAGCGCGTGGCACCTGCTGGGCACCGCGACGATGGGCGACGACCCCGCCATGTCGGTCGTCGACCAGTGGGGACGCGCGCACGACGTCCCCAACCTGTTCATCATCGACGGCAGCGTCTTCGTGACCTCGACCGGCGTGAACCCGACCGCGACCATCATGGCGATCGCACTGCGCTCGATGCGCCATCTCGCCGACACCCGTGCATCCATCCCTACGCCCCTGTGAGGACCACCCCCATGCTCGACTCCGAACAGCGCCGGACGTTCGCGGTCCTCGCGGACATCCTGATCCCCGGCACGGACACCATGCCCTCCGCAACCGCGGCCGGCATCACGGCCCACCTGGTCGACCGTGCGCTCGGCTACCGACCCGACCTTGTCGCCGAGTTCAGTCAGGCCCTCGCCGACTGCAGCTGTGGCGCACCGGAATCCGCGCTGGATGTGCTCTCCACAGAGCAGCCCGGGCGGTTCGCCGCGCTGACCGTGATCGCGTCCGGCGCCTACTTCCTCAGCCCCCGGGTCGCGCGCGCCATGCCGTACGCGGCCGCGCCGCGTGCGGTCCGCGAGGACATCGACACATACGCGGACATCCTCGAGCACGTCGTGGACCGCGGCTTCACGATCCGCTGACGCGGACCCATCCCATTCGAAGGAAACACCCATGAGCAGAAGCGGCTCGTCCGAGTCCACCTCGTCGATCGAATCCAACACCATCCAACCCGTACCGCTTGACCAGCGCCACGGCCGGAGCCGGGACATGTTCACGATCTGGTTCGGCACCAACATCATGATCCTGGCCATCGTCACCGGTGCGCTCGCCACGACCGTGTTCGGGCTGCCCGCCTGGGCGGCCGCAGTCGCCATCGTCGCCGGAAACCTGTTCGGCGCCCTCTTCATGGCGCTGCACTCGGCCCAGGGGCCGACGCTGGGGGTACCCCAGATGGTGCAGACCAAGGGGCAGTTCGGCTCCCTCGGCGCCGTGCTCATCGTGGCCGTCGTGGTCTGCATGTACACCGGCTTCTTCATCTCGATCCTGGTGTTCGGCGGTGAATCGCTGGCATCGGTATTGCCGTTCCTAGGCGAGAAGGGCGGGATCCTGATCCTCGCGGCGGTGAGCATCACCGCGACCATCTGGGGGTATTCGCTGATCCACACCTACGCGCGCATCATGACGTGGGCATCCGGTCTGACGCTGGTCCTGGCGTTCATCTGGGCGTTCGTCGTCCACCCCGTCCCTAGCGGCTTCTTCCACGGCGGCGGATCCACCATCGCCGGGTTCCTCGGTGCCTTCGTGGCGTCGGCGGTGTGGCAGATCGCCTACGCGCCGTATGTGTCCGACTACTCGCGCTACATGCCGAAGGCGACCGGAGCGCGCCCCGCGTTCTGGATGAGCTACCTCGGTACCTCGATCGGCTCGATCCTGCCGATGTTCCTGGGAGCCGGGGTCGGGCTGCTGATGCCGACGACCGACCCGGCACTCGCCCTGACGAAGGCCACGGCCGGCATCAGCGTCCTGGTGGTCGCGGTGTTCAGCATCGGCGTGGCGGCGACGAACGCGATGAACCTGTACTGCGGGACGCTCTGCACGATCACGATCATCCAGACGTTCGTCCCGAAGTTCACCGCCAAGGCCCGCGCGCGGGCGGTGATCGCCGCGCTGCTGTGCGCGCTCGCCGTCGCCGTATCACTCTCTGCGGGTTCCGGTTTCGTAGCGACCTACAACAACCTGCTGGTGTTGCTGATGGGGGCACTCGTGCCATGGACGGCGGTGAACCTCGTCGACTTCTACCTGGTCCGGCACGGTGACTACGTGGTCGAGGACTTCTTCGAGCGCGACGGTGGCCGCTACGGATACGTCAACTGGACCGCCGTGGTGTGCTATCTCCTCGGCGTCGCCGTTCAACTACCGTTCATGATCATCGGAACCTGGTACACAGGTCCGCTGGCCCGGATGCTGGGCAGCGTCGACATCTCCTTCATCGTCGGGCTCGTCGTCGTGTCGCCGCTCTACTACGTCGTGATGACGCTGCAGACGCGGCGCCGGGCCGACCTGGCGAGCGAAGCGGTCGGCTGACCCGTAGCCGAGCGTGGCCGAGTGTATCCGGCGCCGACCACCCTGCCCGGGCGATCGGCGCCGGATACCGTGCATATGTGGGAATCACCGTGCGCGAGCTGCTGGACATGCCGCATCTGCAGTTGCGAGCGCACTCGGGCACGGAGGGACTCGATCGCCAGGTGAGCTGGACGCACACCTCGGACCTCCCGGATCCGTGGCAGTGGGTGAGCTCCGGCGAGTTGCTGATGACCAACGGCATGTCGTTCCCGAAGTCGGCCGACGACCAGCAGCACCTACTGGAGGAGCTCGACCGCGTCGGCGTCAGCGCGCTCGCCATCGGCGAGGAGATGTACTGCCCCAAGCTCACTCAGCGGTTCCGTGCCACGAGCGAGCGGCTCGCGCTGCCTGTGCTGTGGATCCGCTACCCGATGCCGTTCGTGGCCATTTCGCGCGCGGTGGCCGAGGCGACCCAACTCGAACAGTCGCAGCGCCTGATGCGCACGGAGCGGATCTACGACACCCTCCGCCACACCGCCGGCAGCGAGTTGTCGCGCTCGTATATCGCGGAGGCGCTCACGAAACAGCTGCGCTGCCCCATCTACGTATGCGATCGCGCGACCGGGGAGGCCTATCACCCGGATGGACCGCACCCCGGCGACGATGTGCCCGAGGCGGTGCGGGCGGCGTCGGCGGGCGCTCTGACGGCCGGTGCCCGCTCCGTCCGCACCGGCGCCGGCCGGGAACTACTGGTCGGCGAGGTGCCCACGCACGACGATGCGGTCCTCGCCGCGATACCCGGTGCCAGCACCGGGCTCGACGGGGTGCTGCTCCAGCACGCCGCGACGGTGATCGCGCTCGAGCTGTCGCAGACCCACCTCGCGCTCGCGCACGCGCGCCGCGCGGGTGCCGAGCTGACGTCGCAGCTTATCGATGGTCGCCTCGAACAACGGGCCGCGCGAAGGCAACTGGTGACGATGGGCCTCGAGCCGACGCGGGTGGTCTTCGTATCCGCGACGTGCGGCGAGCCGAATCGGCTCCGCGAACTGCACATCTCGCTGTGGCGCCGCCGCATCCCGCACATCACGACGGTGCGGTCGGACGTCGCGCACGCGGTCGTCCCGGAGTCCGACGACGCGATCGAGGCGCTGCTCGCCGTGCTCGGTGACACCGCACGGGTGGGCCGGAGCCGGGTGCTCCAGACGGTTCGACGGTCGGTGGAGGCGGCCAAGGAGGCGGCCTGGGCGTTGGGGACCGCGCAGCGCACCGGTGACCCGGTCGTCCGCTACGGGGACGCCGTGGCCTGGAGTGGAGTGGGCAGCATCGGGGATGCGGAGGCGATGGTCGAACGATGGGTCGGCCCGCTGGTCGACCACGACGCCGAGAACCGGACGGAACTCGTCGCGACCCTCGAGGCATTCCTCGCGCACCAGCGGTCGTGGCAGCGGACCGCGGACGCGATGAACCTGCACCGGCAGACGGTGCTGTACCGGGTGCGCAAGATCGAGGAGCTCACGGGCGCCCAGCTGTCCGAGACCGGCGACATCGCGCAGCTCTGGTTCGCGCTGCGCGCGCGGGATCTCCTGGGCGGCTCCCGGTAGCTGTGCCGCGTGCCAGCGACGACCCCCGTCCCGGCCGTGAGCGGGATGGGGGCGGCGTCGATGGTCGCGAGATGATCTCGGGTGTCAGGCGGTGGCCTGCGTGCGCCGCCGCGCCAGCAGCGCGCTGATCTCGTAGCCGAGCGTCGCGGCTGCGAGGGAGGTGACCTCCGCGTGATCGTAGGCGGGCGCCACCTCGACGATGTCCGAGGCGACGATCTGGTCCTGCGGCAGTCCGCGGACGAGGCGCAGCAGTTCCCGCGACGTCAGGCCACCGATCTCCGGCGTGCCGGTGCCCGGTGCGAATGCGGGGTCGAGCACGTCGATGTCGATCGACAGGTAGATGGGCCGGTCGCCGGCACGCCGGCGGATCCGGTCCCCGATCTCTTCGGTCCCCAGCCCGTCGATGTCCTCGGACCGGATGACGGAGAAGCCGAACCGCGCGTCGTCGTCGAGATCCTGGCTCGAGTAGATCGGCCCTCGGATCCCGACGTGTGTGCTGGCGTCGGAGAGCAGGAGCCCCTCCTCGAACGCGCGCCGGAAGATCGTCCCGTGCGTGCGGTCGGCGCCGAAGTAGCTGTCCCAAGTGTCGAGGTGGGCATCGAAGTGCACCAGCGCGACCGGGCCGTGCTCGCGTGCGACGGCCCGCAGGCCCGCCAGGGCGATCGTGTGGTCGCCGCCGAGCAGGATGACGTGCGATCCGGAGGCGTTGAGCTCGCCGATCGTGCCCTCGATCTGCCGCAGGCTGTCGTCGATGTCGTAGGGGTGGCACGGCACATCACCGGCGTCGACGGCCTGCAAGGTGTCGTACGGGTTCACGTCCTGAATCGGGTGGTACGTCGGTCGCAGGTTGCGCGAGGCCTGCCGGATCGACGACGGGCCGAACCGGGCGCCGGGCCGGAAGGACACCCCACCGTCGAACGGGCAGCCGAGGAAGGCGATGTCGTGTCGGGACACCTGGTCGATGCGCGGCAGACGAGCGAAGGTGGGGGCTCCGGCGTACCGGGGCATGCGGGTGGCGTCGACGGGGCCGACGGGGCGGGTGAGCTGATCGGGCATGGCTACTGGACCTCCGGCTGCGGGAACACCCGCGGGGTGAGTTGGAGTGAACGGACGTGGTCGGCGATCGCACCGGCGGGTGTGACCCATAGGCCGGGGAGGCCGAGCATGGTCTGGATGAGGGTCTCGAGCGCCCGGACCCGGCCCAGCCGGCCGCTGAGGAACGGGTGGATCGTCAGGGTGAAGCACGATTCGTGGCGGTGGGCCTCCACGAGTTCCCCCGTCCAGATCGACAGGGCCTTGGCGGGATCCTCGATCACGCCCGGCCCGAACACCTCGGGGACGAACGCGAACTGCTCCCAGTCGTCGAGCGCCCACGCGACAGGGATCTCGACGATGCTGCGGGCGCCGTCGCCCGGCCGCTCGGCGAGTTCGTACGGCAGGTCCGAGTCCATCAGCGAGGAGTCGTAGAGGAAATCCCGGTCGAGCAGGATTCGCGCCGTGTCGTACGAAGTCTCCCACATCGGTGCGCGGTAGCCCGTGGGTCGGACGCCGAGGACGGTGTCCAGCGCCTCGAGCCCGCGGTCGATGATCGCGGCCTCCTGCTCGGGCGCGATGCCGCCCATCGCTTCGTGCATGTAGCCGTGGTGGGCGATTTCGTGCCCGCTGTCGCGGATGCGGCGCAGCAGGTCCGGGTAGCGCTCGACCGTGTAACCGGGCGCGAAGAACGTCGCCTTCAGGTCGTACCGGTCCAGCAGGTCGAGGACGCGGGGAACGCCGGTCAACACCCCGTACGCCTGGTGGGTCATGACGGACAGCCGGTTGCGGGTGCCCGGGTTCGCGGTCAGGGCCACGTCCTCCGAGTCCAGGTCGAATCCGAGTGTCGCTGCGGCCGAGTAGCCGGCCGGCCACGCGATCGGCGCGGCCGACGCTGTGGCATCGGCTCCGGGGTTGGTCATCGCTGTTTCTCTCGCGGGTTCGTGGGTCGAGTCATGCACGCGCGCGGGTGCTTCCGCCGTTGACGCTGATCGTCTGGCCGACGAAGGCCCGCAGGCCGGGGCGGCACAGCAGGGCGACGGCGGCGGCGATGTCCTCCGGCGCGCCGATCCGGCGGGCCGGGATCTCCTCCGCGTAGCGGGCGTGCATCTCGGCGAGCGTCAGCCCGGCGTCGTCGGCGTCGACCTGCAGTTGCGGCGTGTCGGTGATGCCGGGCGCCACGGCGTTGACGGTGATGTTCTCCGGCGCCAGTTCGCGGCCGAGCGACTTCGTCAGCGCGATCAGACCCGCCTTCGATGAGCTGTACGCCGTCGCGTTGGGCCAGCCGACGACGCCCCACTCCGAGGTGATGATGACGATGTGCCCACCGCCGCGGCGACGCATACCGGGCAGCACAGCCTGGATCGCCCGGAAGGTGCCGGTGAGGTTGGTGTCGAGGTTGCGCCACCAGTCGGCTGGATCGTGGTCGAGCAGCGGGCTCATCGACATGTACGCGGCGTTGCACACCAGAACCTCGACAGCGCCGTACTCCTCCTCGACGCGGGCGAAGGCGCTGCGGACCGAGGGCCCGTCGGCCATGTCGGCGGGCACCGCGAATCCTGCCGTCTCCGCTACCACCGCGCGCATGGCCTCGTTGTCGATGCGGCCGTTGACGCCGACGCGGGCGCCCTCGTCGGCGAGGCGGCGGGCGATCGCGCGGCCGATGCCCTGGGTGGCGCCGGTGACGACGGCCGTGCGGCCATCGTGTAGCCGTGCGGTCATCAGATCACTGCTCCCATATTCGGTGAAAGGACTTCCCCGCAACAGAACCCGCCCTCGTCGACGAGGAAGCGGACCGCCTGGGCGATCTCATCCGGACGGCCGAGCCGACGCGCCGGCAACGCCGCGAGGTATTCGGGGGTGCGCTGCGGCGCGGGCAGCAGCGGCGTATCGGTGGGTCCGGGTGCGACGGCGTTGACGCGGACGCCAGCGTCGGCGACCTCGGCGCCGAGGCTGCGGACGAACCCCAGCATGGCGCCCTTCGCGGCGGAGTAGTGCGCCTCGCTGTCGGTGCCACCGATGGCGAGTTCGCTCGCGATGGCGACGACGGCCCCGTCGCCGCGGTCGAGCATTCCGGGGAGCACGGCGCGCACGGTGTTGACCAGCCCGCCGAGATGCACCGACAGCATGCGGTTCCACCGCTCGTCGGTGATGTTCGCGACCGGACAGTACTCGTAGTGGCCGGCCGCGCTGACGAGCGTCTCGACCGGCCCGAGTTCCGCCGCGATCCGTCCGACCGCCGCGGCGACCGCGTCGGCGTCGGAGACGTCGCAGGCGAGTCCGAGGTCCACTCCGGGACTCGGCTGCAGGTCGAGGCCCGCTACGGTCCAACCGCTCTCGTGTAACGCGGCGACGATCGCGGCACCGATGCCGGACGCGGCGCCGGTCACTACGGCGACTCTGGGCATTCGATCACTCCTCTACCAGTCGGGGGTCGTGGACCGGCGGCGCGGTGTGTGCGCCGGTGCCGATGGGCGGGATCATCCGGTGGCGCACGCGCAGGTGGGGAACGCCCAGAAGAACCGCGGGCCGGCTGCGAACAGGCCGAGCGCGACGATCGCGTACAGCGCGACGATCGGCGAGATGTCGGCGAACGCCAGTGACAGGGCCGAACGAAACCCGAAGCCGCGGTTGAGCTTTTGGCAATCGGCAACGATCGGCCGATCCCCGTCTTGTAGTGCATCCACCAGGCGTGCCCCCTCCATGTCCGATCCGCTGTGAATCGAGTATGCGAGGTGACCGGATTTGTTGCCGCCGGAGTTCGTATAGGGCTGTGGCGGTGGGCTTGTGCATTCGCACGAATCGATCGCGCGAGGCCGGAGACGACGGGCGTGTATCGGTGCGGGGCGCTGCTACTCGTGCGGGCGGGCGAGTGCCCAGACCGTGAAGAGTATTCCGATCACCAGCATGATCAGCCCCACCCAGATGTCGGTGGAGTGACCCACGGACATGTCGACGGGGTCGGGGGTGTGCGGATGGTTTCCGACGCCGGAGGTGGCGATGCCTGGGGCGAGGCCGGCGATCAGGAGGATGATGCCGTAGATGTCGAGCAGTGCCGCGATGATGTTGCGGATGTCGAACAGCCGCGCTGCGGACTTCTTCTTCTCGCTCATCGGAGGCTCCATAGTCCCGGTCAGTGGAAGACGATGTTGAGGATGATGACCACGATGATGACGCTCAGGCCCAGCGAGAGCACGATGTCCACGACGAACGCCGCGGAGGCGGCGACGAACGACATGCCCTGTCCGGGGAGGTTGATGACGCCCCTCTCCTGCAGGATGAAGATCACGACGGCCGAGGCGGTGCCGGCGACCAGGCCGACCAGCAGACCGCCGAGAAGGCCGCGATCGCCGCGGCGGCGCTCGATATTCCACGCGCTCACCGACCACGTCGCCGGCCTGCCCGGCGCGGCCGGGACGGCTCCCCAGTCCGCGGTGCAGCTGACCGGGGGCCAGCGGACGCCGTCGGATGCGCTGGTGCGGCCCATCGCGAACGCGGCGCTCGAGCGGTTCCGCACCGACCTCGCGCTGCTGGGCACCCACGGCATCGACCCGACCGCGGGCTTCACCACCCCGAATATCGGTGAGGCCGAGACGAATCGGCGGCTGATCGGCACCGCACGGTCCACGGTGGTGCTCGCCGACCACACGAAATACGGCGAGATCGGCGCGCACCTGCTCGCCGAGTTCGGGCGGGTCGACCGCCTGGTGACCGACGCCGGCCTCAGCCTCGCGCGCCGGGCCGAGCTCGCGCGCCGGATCGAGCTGAACGTATGCGCGGTGTAGGGACAGGGAGGGTGACGGCGGTGACGGGAACGGCGGCGAGAGTGGACGTGAACAGAACAGGGCCGCAACCGGTTCGAGCGACGCTCGCGGACGGCAGGGAAATCCTCTTCTTCTCGGCGGGCGAGCCGACGGTACCGGGGGTCGACCATCGCGACCTGCCGCCGCGGCCCGCCGAGAGCCCGACCCGGCTGCGCCGCGATCCGCAGATCGGGGACTGGGTGATGATCGCGCCCGCGCGGCAGCAGCGGACCTACCAGCCGCCCCGCGCGATGTGCCCGCTCTGCCCGGACCCCGACGGGCGCTCCAGCGAGATCCCCGCCGCCGACTACGAGGTCGCGGTGTTCGAGAACCGCTTCCCCTCGCTGTCGACGGCGGCGGTGGGCTCCGGTTTCGTGCTACCGGCCGCGACGGGCCTGGGGATCGAGACCGCGGGCTACGGCCGCTGCGAGGTGGTGTGCTTCACCAGTGATCACGACGGCTCGTTCGCGCGCCTCACCGCGGCGCGCGCCCGCCTCGTCGTGGACGTGTGGGCGCACCGCACCGCGGATCTGTTGGCCCGGGACGGGGTCGCAGAGGTGTACTGCTTCGAGAACCGGGGCGAGGAGATCGGCGTCACGCTCGCGCACCCGCACGGGCAGATCTATGCGTATCCGTTCCGTACCCGCCGCACCGCCGGCGTACTGGGCCGGGCCGCTGCGTACCGGGTGGACACGGGGCGCAATCTGTTCGAGGACATCCTTGCCCGGGAGGTCGACGGTGGCGAGCGCGTCCTGGTGCGCACGGAGCACGTGACGGCCTTCGTGCCCTTCGCCGCGCGCTGGCCGGCCGAGGTGCATGTGTACCCGAACCGACACTGCCGCAACCTCACCGAGCTCACCGATCCGGAGGCCGACGATCTGGCACGGGCGTACCTGACGGTCTTACGCGGCTATGACGCCCTGTACGGTGCGCCACTGCCCTACGTCGCGTCGTGGCACCAATACCGCTCGGCGGCAGACGGATCGGGGCCGGCAGGAGACGAGGCCGAGGGCTACCTGCACGCCGAGCTGTTCTCGATCCGCCGCAGCGCGGACAAGCTCAAGTATCTCGCCGGGTCGGAGTCGGGCCGGGACGCATTCGTCACCGACAAGACGCCCGAGCAGATCGCGGCGGAGCTGCGCGCTGCCATCGGCCGGTCCAGGAGGCTCGGATGAACCCCACGATCCGCGCCTACGCGCCCGGGCGCCTCAACCTGATCGGCGAGCACACCGACTACAACCTGGGCTATGCGCTGCCGATCGCCCTGCAGGTGGGCACCGTCGCCGAGTACACGCCGGACCCCGCGGCGCGCGACCTCACGGTGGTGTCCGACAGCGAACCGGGCGGGGTCACGATCGGCCTCGACACGGCACCGGGCGACGTCGGCGGCTGGGGAGCGTACGTCGCCGGCTGTGTGTGGGCGCTGCGGACCGCCGGCCGCGAGGTCGCCGGCGGCCGCCTGCACATCGGTTCGGATGTGCCGGTCGGCTCGGGACTCTCGTCGTCGGCGGCGCTGGAATGCGCTGTGCTGCTGGCACTCCGAGCGCGAGCCGAGCGGGCGGGCAGCGCTCCCGGGGGAGGCGACGACCGGCACGCGCTCGCCCGCATCGCGCAACGTGCCGAGAACGACTACGTGGGCGCGCCGACGGGGCTGCTCGACCAGCTGGCGAGCCTGTACGGGCGGCCGGATACCGCGCTGCTCATCGACTTCCGCTCGCTGGCGGTGACGAACGTGCCGGTCCGGCTCGCGCGAGACGGCGCCGACGCCACGCTCGTGGTGATCGACTCGAAGGCGCCGCATCGCCACGCAGTGGGGGAGTATGCCGCCCGCCGCGGGGCCTGCGAGGAGGCGGCTGCTCGGCTCGGACTGCCCTCGCTCCGCGAGGCACCCGCCGATGCGTGGAGATCTCTGCGCGACGAGGTGATCCAGCGGCGTGCCCGGCACGTGCTGACCGAGAACGAACGCGTGCTCGTCGCCGCCGAGGCACTCCGGAACGGCGAACTCGAGGTGCTCGGGCGGGCCATGGACGCGTCGCACGCGTCGATGCGCGACGACTTCGAGATCACCACGCCGGGCATCGACCACATCGTCGATACCGCACGCGGTATGGGGGCGCTGGGCGCGCGCATGACGGGCGGCGGATTCGGCGGCTCGGTCGTGGCGGTGGTGCCGACGGCCGTTCTCGGACATCTCGAGGCGCGCCTGCCGGAGGTGGTGGAGGCAGCCGGTTTCCCCCGCCCGACGGTGCGCGCGGTCCGCCCGGGCGCGGGTGCGCACGTGGTCTAGGCGCGGCCGGCCGCTGCTGCTCCGCCTTCGCGCGGCTCGGGTGGTACTGCGGCCGGGCCTTCGTCTGGGCCCGGTCGAGCCGAAGCCGTGCGCCGTCGCTGCTCATCTGTCGGCTGCTGTCACGTCGCAGTCCTGTTCGACGCGAGACGTCAGTCGAATGTCTTGCGTTGGTGGAGCGCGCGGTCCATCCGGCCGACGGCCTCGGCCACAGCGGTGGCGGGCGGGATGAGCGCCAGGCGCACGACGGCATGGGGACCGACGAAGACGACGGTGGCGTCCGAGCCGTCACCTCGACCGTCGAGGGCGATCGCGTGGTGGTCGACGGTGACCCGGGCCGGAGCCGGGTCCCAGTCCGTCGCGCGGTATTGGACACGCGTGATCGATTCCAGCCTGAGTCCCAGGATCGGCAGGATCGTGTGGATCTCCTTGACGAGGTTCCCGGTCTGGGGCCACCAGGCACCGTCGACGGCGTTCACCAGCGATCGGCGCGGGGCCAGGCGAAGCCGATGCCGCGGCCGGAGCGGCGGCGACGGCACCGGGCGGACCAGTAGTGCGGGTGGAGTGTCGAGATCCTCGACCGCCGCGGACTCGTCACGCGGAGATCGAATGGAGGCGTTCTGGAGAACTGTCATGGTGGATCCCGACGGCAGTCGATCACCGGTGCGCTAGGGGTCGCGGAGCCGACGCTCCTGGAGTCCTGCGGCGGGCAGCCGAACTCGTCCCGAACCAGCTGACAGTCTCAGCGCGTCCGACGCTACTCCTCGATCGCGCGCCGTTGCAACCGCACCGTCGAGCGCCCGACTCCACCGAATCATGATGGGCAGGTGCGTGTCTGCGCCCGGTGGTCGCAGATGTCGCCGGGATCGGATGGGCGGCGGTAGTGTTGGCCGAGAGGCCACCTCGTCCCGGTCGGGTTCGACGTGGTGTGGCAGCCGCGGCAGGGGATGAAGCGCCATGGAGAACCGACATGCGCGCGGGTGACGGCGGATGACCGAGTTCGCCGAGGGCGGCGACCACGTCCCGGGGCTGCCCGCGTCGGCCGAACGCACACGCACCGACGTCTCCGACCTGCAGGACGCGATCGGCGACCTGTCCGGTCTGGTGGCGGGCAGCCTGGGCTTGGCGGAGTTGTTGGCGCAGGTCGCGGCGTTGGCGGTACATGCGATCCCAGGGGCGGACGGTGCCGGGGTGACCCTGCTGCACCTCGACCGGACCGAGCAGCTGGTCGAAGCGCTGGGTGCGAGCGCGTCGTTCGTCCGCGATGTCGACCAGATCCAGTACGTCACCGTGCGGGAGGGCCCATGCATCACCGCGGCACTGCAGAGCCGCACCGTGAGGTCGGGGTCGTTGGGCGGCGACAGGATGTGGCCACGGTTCGGCCCGCGCGCTGGACGCCTGGGGGTTCACAGCGTCCTGTCGCTGCCGTTGCGGCTGCCCGATGACGAGGTGGTCGGCGCCATCAACGTCTACGCCCACCAGAAGGACGCCTTCGACGACCGCGCCGCCGAACTGGGTGAGACGTTCGCTCGGCCCGCGGCGGTCGTCGTGCACAACGCCCAGTCGCTTGCCCACGCCAGGACGCTGGTCGACCAGCTGCAGACGGCGCTCTCGACGCGCCCGGTCATCAACCAGGCCATCGGCATACTGCGGGGACGCAGCGGGCGCAGTACCGAGGAGACCGTCGACCAGCTGCGGGCGATCAGTCAGGCCGAGCACCGGAAGCTGGCCGACGTGGCGCAGCGCATCGTCGACGAGGCGGTCCGTCGTGCGCGCTCCCGCCACGTCGACTCGGGGTGAGCCGGCGATCCGCGGGGGAATCGCCCACGCGGAGGCGGACCGGTGATCCGGTCGGTCGCCCGGCCTTCGACATCAGGCGCCCACGACCGGATCAGCCGACCGGCGCACCGACACCGGCCGGGGGCTGCCCGTCGCCACCTCCCGCGGACGCGCCCGGCGCGGCGCCGGCGGGGGCGGCCAGCACTGGGGCGGGGGGAGCGATGGCCACCGGCGGCACGGTCTCGGGCGCGGAGGGCGGCGTGGACGCTGCGGGTGCGGACGGGGCCGTGGTGTCGATAGCGCGGTAGTCATCGGTGTAGTCGAGGATCACGGCCTGTACGCGAGTCCAGTAGCGCTGGTTGGGCGTATACACGTTGTGCCCGGCGTTCGGCAGCAGGATCGCCTGGCCGACGCCACCGTCGGCCTTGAGGGCCTTGATGAACGACGTGCACTCGTGGGCCCGGACCACGTGGTCGGCGGTCCCGTTGAAGCAGGTAACCGGGATCTTGGGGTTGATGTTCTCGATCGGGTCGGCCACCGCGTAGTTCTGCGCGTTCGTCTTCGGGTCGCCGAGGAACTCCCTGGTGTGTTTGTTCCCGTCCGCGACGGCCAGCTTCATGTCCAGCACGCCGGCCATCGAGACGATCGCCACGGGCTTCACGGCCGGGACACTGCCCATCGCGCCCGGCGTGAGCATCTCGCGCGCAGCCGCCCACACCGCGAGCTGCCCGCCCGCCGAATGCCCGGCCACCACCACGTCGTCGAGGTCGATCGAGGGCGCGATCTGCGTCTTGATCGTCTGCAGGTAGTCGATCGCCGCGGCGGTGTCGGTCAGCGTCACCGGATAGCCGCCGCCCGCGCCGATGCGCCGGTACTCCACGTTCCAGACGGCCACGCCGTGCGATACCAACGAACGTGCCATCCCCGACAGTGCGGCGAGGGTCGCCGGTGTCCGCCAGCCCCCACCGTGCAGGAGCACCACCACCGGCAGGTCTGCCGGGGCGCCCGGTCGGGTGGCGGACGTCGGAAGGTACAGATCTCCGACGTTCTGGCGGGGATCACCGCCCCCGCCGGGAACCGGGTACTGCAGACGGATGGGCGGCGGGATCGGCACGGTTCCGGAGGCGGACGGCGGGACCGCCGAGTCGCCCTCGACCTCGTCGGGCTCGTGCGCCTGTGACTGCGAGGGGTTCGGCGACGTCGGCCCGGTGCCGTCGTCGGTGGCTGTGCCGCATGCCGCGACCGCCACACCGGTCGCGACGGCGAGCAGGGTCAGCCGCGTCACACGGGCTCGGTGCACTGGTCTCGCTCTCTGGGAAAACGCCGGGTCGGCGTGGTCACGGTGCCGGCGGGCCCGGGCTGCGGGTACGAAAGCGGACACCAACATACACGTGCGTCGCCGCCTCGCGCACCGATCGACCCGCCGCTGTGACCGGTACGCGCGACCCGTCGGCGACGACCGCGTCGGGTCGGCTGCGCGAGCGGGGGATAATGGCGGGGTGACGGTTCTCCCAGTTCGTATCTACCCGGACCCCGTGCTGCGCACCCGCGCGGACGAGGTGACCCGCTTCGACGCCGACCTGGCCCGGCTGGTCGACGACATGATGGACACCATGCGCGCCCACAGCGGCGCGGGGCTCGCTGCGCCCCAGGTCGGCGTGTCCCTGCGAGTGTTCGTCTACGAGTGCGGTGGAGAGTCGGGGCACATCGTCAATCCCGTGTGGCGGGCAGTCGACGACGAGACCCAGACCGGTCCCGAGGGTTGTCTGTCCATCCCGGACATCCGCGCGGCCTGCACGCGGCACATGAACGTCGTGGCAGACGGTGTCGATGTCACCGGCGCCCCGATCACCGTCGACGGCACGGAGATCCTCGCTCGCTGCATCCAGCACGAGACCGACCACCTCGACGGCGTGCTGTTCCTCGCGCGCCTCGAGCCGGAGGACCGCAAGCAGGTGATGCGGCAGATCCGCACGATGGCGTGGTTCACCGACCCCGCGTCGGTCGGGTCGTAACCCGTGCGGTTGCTGTTCGCGGGCACCCCTGACCCCGCCGTGCCCGCGCTCCGCGCGCTGCTCGATTCCGACCACGAGGTCGTCGCCGTGCTCACCCGTCCCGATGCCCGAGCGGGCCGCGGACGCGGCCGGAGCAGGTCGCCGGTGGGCCGACTCGCCGACGAGGCGGGCATCGAGGTGCTGGCCCCACACACGCTGCGTGACGAGGCGGTCGTGAAGCGGATCGCCGAGCTGGCGCCCGACTGCTGCCCCGTGGTGGCGTACGGCGGCATGATCCCGCCGTCCCTGCTGACGGTGCCGCGGCACGGCTGGGTCAACCTGCACTTCTCGCTGCTGCCGGCCTGGCGCGGCGCGGCGCCGGTGCAGGCCGCGATCGCAGCGGGCGACGAGATCACCGGCGCGTCCACCTTCGTCATCGAGGAGGGACTCGACACCGGTCCCGTTCTCGGAGTGATGACCGAGGCGATCCGCGCGGACGACACCGCCACCGCGCTGCTCGACCGCCTCGCCGGCGCGGGCGCCCAGCTGCTGCTGCGCACCGTCGACGGACTCGCCGCCGACGCGCTCGCCGCGGTCCCGCAGTCCACCGACGGCGTGACGTACGCGCCCAAGATCACCGTCGAATCCGCGCGTGTCGACTTCACGCGGCCGGCCGCCGCAGTCGACAGGCACATCCGCGCCATGACCGACGCGCCCGGCGCGTGGTCGGAGCTCGGCGACCTCCGGGTCAAGATCGGCCCCGTCACCGTCGACGGTGACGCTGCAGACACGGAGTCGCTCGCGCCCGGCGAGCTGCGCGTGGCCAAGCGCGACGTGTTCGTGGGGACGGCGACGGTGCCGGTCCGGCTCGGCGCGGTGCAGCCCCAGGGCAAGAAGGCGATGTCCGCCGCCGACTGGGCGCGCGGCGCGCGGCTCGAGTCCGGCACTCGGTTCACACAGGCCGCACCCGCGGCACAGGAGGGGAAGAAGTGACCGACGCCGCCCGCAACGCAGCTCTCGAGACGCTCTGCGCGGTCCGGGAGAAGGGTGCCTACGCGAATCTCGTTCTGCCGGGCCTACTCCGGGCCGGGAAGATCACCGGCCGCGACGCGGCCTTCGCCACCGAGCTCGCCTACGGGACGTGCCGGGCGCAGGGCTTCCTCGACGCGGTGATCGAGTCCGCGTCGGGTCGTCCGATCGCCGAGATCGACGGCCCGGTGCTCGACGCACTCCGCCTCGGCGCCTACCAGCTGCTGCGGACCCGGGTCGAGCCACACGCTGCGGTGTCCACCACCGTCGACATCGTCAAGGGCGGACAGTCCAGGGGAGCATCGGGATTCGCGAACGCCGTGCTGCGGCGGATCGCCCGCGACGATGCCGAGACCTGGATCGGTCGGGTGGCGCCCGCCGCCTCGGACGACCTCGTCGGCCACCTTGCGATGCAATACGCGCATCCCCGCTGGATCGCCGAGGCGTTCTGGGAGTCGCTGCAACGGTGTGGTATCCAGTCGATGGGCCAGCTGCAGGCGCTGCTCGCCGACGACGACGCCCGGCCCGTCGTGCACCTTGCGGCCCGCCCCGGCGAGATCACGGCCGAGGAGCTCGCGCTCACCACCGGCGGCGATGTGGGGCGCTTCTCGCCGTACGCCGTGTACCTCCCGGGTGGTGACCCCGGCGCGCTCGAACCCGTGCGCGACGGTCTCGCCGTCGTTCAGGACGAGGGGTCTCAGCTGGTCGCGCGCGCCGTCGCGATGGCCCCCGTGACCGCTGGACCGGACGGTGCGGCGGATTCGGGCGAGCGGTGGCTCGACCTCTGTGCCGGGCCGGGCGGCAAGGCTGCGCTGCTCGGCGCGCTAGCCGCGATCGAGGGCGCCACCGTCGACGCGGTCGAGCCGTCGTCGCATCGCGCCGAGCTGGTGCGCACCGCCACCCGCGGACTGCCCGTCACCGTCCACGTCGTCGACGGGCGAGCGGCGGCCCTCGAACCTGGCTACGACCGCGTACTCGTCGATGCCCCGTGCTCCGGAATCGGTGCCCTGCGCCGGCGGCCCGAGGCGCGGTGGCGCAAGCAGCCGGCCGACGTTCGCGACCTGGTGGTTCTGCAGCTCGAGCTGCTCGCGGCCGCAGCGGATCTGGTGCGTCCGGGCGGTGTGGTGCTGTACTCGACGTGCTCACCGCACGTTGCCGAGACCGTGGACGTGGTCGCCGAGGCGGCGGCGGGAGGGCGGCTCGTACCCATCGACACCCGCCCGCTGGTGCCCGAGTCGGTCATCGCGGCCGGGGGATCGGAGGGCCCGCACGTCCAGCTGTGGCCGCACCTGCACGGCACCGACGCGATGTTCTTCCAGGCGTTCAGACGCGTCTGACGGGAGGTTCGCCCACGCGAATGCCCGCGACACTCCGGTGTGTCGCGGGCATTCGTGGGGGACATGGCCGTGTCAGCTCTTGACGGTCACGGTGCCCTTGGTGAAGGTCTGGGCCATGCCGCCGCCCGGTACCTTGTAGGGATCGGTGGTGGGGTAGCCCAGCGCGTTCGCGCCACCCTGCTCGATGAACTGGTCACGCAGCTTGCCGGTCAGCACCTTGGCGCCGTAGGTGGGCGACCAGTAGATCGAGCCATGCTCGAAGTCGTTGTACGCGCCCTGGATCGTGCCGGCGGTGGGGCCGGCGATCTGTGCCTCGCTCATCAGCGGGTAGCCGAGCTTGCCCTTCGCCCCGCCGGCCTTGCGCCACGCGGCGGCGATCGCGCCGTCGACGCCGGCGGCTTTACCGCCGTTCACCTTGGGATTCCAGAAGATCGCGCCGTTGGTGAAGTCCTGCTCCTTCCAGCCTCCGGCCACGGTCTTCGCGACCGCCAGTGGCTGTCCGTAGCGACCCACTCCACCGTCGTTGTCGAACGTGTCGCCGATGGCGCCGACCACGGGGAACTTCACCGGCACGTTGGACATCGGCACGGTCGCGGGCACGGTCGCCACCGACTGGGTCTGTCCGCCCTCCGCGCTGGCCAGCATCCGCAGCAGTGTCGGGATGTCGGTGGTGGGCAGCTGGCCGCTGGTGGCGATCTGCTGCATCCCCGGGATCTGGGCCAGCTGAGCCAGCAACGCGCTGGTGTCACCACTGGTGAGGGCGGTCTGCGCGGCGTTCACCGCCGGCGTGGCGGCGGGCACGGCACCCGCCACGGGGGCACCTGCCGCGGGGGTGGTGACAGCGGCGGGTACCGCTGCGGCGACCGGTGCAGCGACCGCCGCGGGGGCTACTGGGGCCGTCGGAGCCGCAGGCGCGGGGTCGGCGTATGCCGGTGCGGCCGCGATGGCCGCTGCCGCGGCGAAGGCGGCGAAAGTGGCGATGGTGCGTGCGATCCGCATGTCGGTTTCTCCAGTGTCGATGTGACTGATGGTGCTGATGTTACAAAAGTTATGTACTGGGATCAACAGTTGCATGGATCTCGTGTGTTCGCGACTCGGCGCGCGGGTGTTTCTGTCTGGAATCGACCGGTCAGCGGCGCGACCCCGTGGAATCCGGCACCTCGCGCCGCTGAGTCGTAGATTCCGGCGCCTGACGCCTCCGTGTTCGGCGGCCTGGTGCCGGCCTGGTGCGGCGCGGCATCAGAAACGGCCCGCTTAGAATTCGACGCATGCCAGCGCCGATGATCGCCCCGTCCATCCTGTCCGCCGACTTCGCGCGGCTCGGCGACGAGGTCGCGGTGGTGGGGGGCGTCGAGGGCGCGGACTGGGTGCACGTCGACGTGATGGACAACCATTTCGTGCCCAATCTCACGCTCGGGCTGCCGGTGGTGCAGAGCCTGCTCGGCCACACCGACATCCCGCTCGACTGCCACCTCATGATCGACGACCCCGCACGCTGGGCGCCGCCGTACGCCGAGGCCGGCGCTTACAACGTGACGTTCCACGCCGAGGCTACCGACGACCCGATCGCGGTCGCGAAGGACATCCGCGCGGCCGGTGGCAAAGCCGGCCTCGCGATCAAGCCGGGCACGGCCTTCGAGCCGTACGCCGAGATCCTCAAATCGTTCGACACCCTGCTGGTGATGAGCGTCGAGCCGGGCTTCGGCGGCCAGTCGTTCATCGCCGAGGTCCTCGAGAAGACCCGCGCCGCCCGCCGCCTCGTCGATTCGGGCGAGCTACGCCTCATCGTCGAGATCGACGGCGGCATCAACGCCGACACCATCGAGCGGGCCGCCGAGGCCGGCGTCGACTGCTTCGTCGCCGGTTCCGCCGTATACAACGCCGATGATCCCGCCGAGGCGGTCCGCAAGCTACGCGCCCTCGCCGCGGGCCGACGGTGACCTCGGACGCCGCGTGGGCGGCGGCACCGGACATCGCCTCCGCGCTGGACCGCGCGATCGAGGAGTCCGTGGCCGCGCGCGGCGTCAGCACGCCGAATCCGCCGGTCGGCGCTGTGATCCTGGCGGCCGACGGCACCGTCGCCGGCGTCGGCCACACCGCACCCGCAGGCGGCCCGCACGCCGAG